>CAJQKK010000219.1 GCA_905478895.1 uncultured Flavobacteriales bacterium
GCTTCTTCATGAAGCAAATATATTCCATTCAGGGCATGCAAATGAACGCATCTTCAATGTGTTGTATCCGATGATTTTCTCGACCGTATTCAATGCATAGCACATCAAATCGGATGGTGTCGGATTCCGATTCATGGTTTTTTAAAAATTGATCGGCTGCGCGGATGATGCGTTGCTGTTTGAAGAGGTCAACCGATTCGAATGCGGTCTCCGCATATCCAAACTTCCGCACCTTGACCTCCACAAAAACCCAACGATTCGCCTGTTTCCCAATCAGGTCAATTTCGAATCGTCCTTTTCGCCAATTCCGTTCTACGATGTGTATGCCGGCTTTTTCCAGGTGAATGGCTGCCAATGCTTCTCCCCAACGACCTCGTTCTGTTGCATTCATTTCATGTCGATTTGAAAGCGAAGAACCTATTCAACCCACTAACTTTGCCCCATGATTTTCAGAAGAAGTGTGGTGATTTGCGGTTGTTGTTTGGGGGCATTTTTTGCGGGGCCTGCACCGGCCAACGGTCAGGGTTTTACATCTGATGAGTGGTACATTTCTTGGGGCTATAACCGATCGGCGTACACGGTTTCTGATGTGCAGATGTGGGGAACGGGCCCATCAGGGGAGGCGTTTGATGTCACCTTACAAGACGCACAGGCCAATGACATGCCTGAGCGTTTTCAAGCCAAAGTGTATTTCCATCCAGGGCTTTTTACGATTCCTCAATTCAATGCGCGTTTCGGCAAGCGAATTGCTCCCAACCTTTGGGTTTCAGCAGGATGGGACCACATGAAGTACAAGTTGAAAAAACAGTGGGTAGTCGCGGATGGATACGCCGATGCATTGGACATGGGCTTGGAAGATGAATTCCCTGCGGGGGCTATAGCCGAATGGAACGGAGATTCATTGTGGTGGGGCCAAGGCTTCAACTTGGAACACAGCGACGGGATGAATTTTGTCCGATTCAGCTTGGAACACCAAACAGACCTTTGGCGCTCCGTCAATGATCAATTCATGCTTTCCGTGTTCGAGGCGGTGGGGTTGGGCGTCGTGGTTTGCAGCACAGATTTCACTTGGGCGGGGCAACGTCAAAAGAACGCCCAACACCTTTCAGGCCTGGGGCTTGGGGTGCACGCGGGATTCAGAATGCAGGTGCACCGGAGATTTTTCATCCAGGCCACGGGGCATGCGGGCGGAGTGACCTTGCCGTGGATTCGGCTTCAAGGGCCGGGTGACTCGGGGGCGAAGCAACGGATGGGATTCGCTGAGGCCGCTTTCGCCGTCGGCTACCTCATTGGCACGGACCACAAATCCAAAGGCAAGCGCAATTGCAGCACCTGTCCAACGTGGTAGAGACTCCTTAGGAGAGGACCAATTGGGTGGAACCAATCACTTCATTTCCTTCGAGAATGCTGATGGTGTAAATCCCAGCAGGGATACGCTCTGTTGAAGGAATGAAGAAGATGCAGGCTTCGATGCGCTCATTGTTGTAATCCAGCTCCCGCGTTGCGCTGACCGGGTTGCCCAGGGCATTTGCGTTTGCGGACTGTTCGCCCATGAGAATTTGACCGGCATCGTTGCTTACCTGCAAATGCAGGGTTTTGGATCCAGCGCTAGCAATGCGGTTTTCCAATAGCGTGAAGCAAACACGAACCATGCTCAAGCGCGAAGCGCGGGTGGTCGGCCGTTGGCGGCCATTGCTCAAGATTCGGACACCTTCTGCCGATGCTTCAGCGGCTTGCAGCGTCTGGCCTGCCGTAATCATCTCCTCCATGTTTTCTTGCCGTTCTACCAAGTTGGCGTTGCGTTCTTGCACTTCTTCGACACGCGCTCGCATTTGGTCATTTTCGTCAATGAGCGCGAGGTTCAACTGGTTGAGGGAATCGATGGTAGCGACATAGCCCTTCATGATGCCACGCAAGGTCTCCGCTTCTTGTTTGGCACGCGCAAGCGACCAGTTGCCGTTTTTGACTTGTTGAACCAAACGACCGATATCATTTTTTTGATCGGCGATTTGGGCGAGCATCAGGGCATTTTCGGTGCTGAGGGTGTCGTAGCTAAAACTCAGTTTTTCCAGATCAAACAACACCTGGTCTCGTTCGAAGGAAATTGCGGTATTGTCGGCCTGAACCTCAACTACGGTCTGGTTGGTTTGATACAATTTCAACCCGAGGCCAATGCAAACCAGGGTAAGAAGAGCAGAGGTAATAATGAGAGTGCGTTGAGCGTCCATGGGTTTCGATTAAGTGCAGGGGCTAAGGAAGAACGGAATGTTCGACGCGCAATTGCCCTGTCGCATCCCAAATTTCGGCTACAATCTTCGCCTTTCCGGGCCGGCCCAGCTGGAGGATTCCCACGTTGTTTTCCATGATGGGTCCTGCCACCCGGTTGGCATTGTTCGTGGCGAAATCCCAAGTAGATGTGATTCCACTTGCGGTGACATCAAATATGGCATTGGCAGCTGAGCCACCCCCTCCTTGGATTTTTGAAATTTCAGCATAATGCACATCGCCAGTAATAAAAACAGTGGGCATCGGTTTGGTCCGCTTTTGATTGGCCTCTTCGATTAATTCAAGCATTCGTTGTTGCTCACTGGGAAAATTCGCCCATGATTCATAACCGTTCC
>CAJQKK010000220.1 GCA_905478895.1 uncultured Flavobacteriales bacterium
GGGAGAACGAGACGCTTCGGAGGATCCCGAATTGGACTTGCCCGATAACCACCTGATTTTCGTGGAACACCCGCACGTTTTAACCTTGGGTAAATCGGGCGACCCCGGCAATGTGGTCGTTTCTCACGAGCGCTTGGAAGCACTGGGGGTCGAGTACTTTCCGATCAATCGGGGCGGAGACATCACCTACCACGGACCCGGCCAATTGGTCGGGTATCCCATCTTGGATTTGGATCAATTTTACACCGATATTGGAAAGTACATGCGCATGTTGGAGGAAGCCATCATCCGGACCTGCGCAGATTATGGCATTGTAGCGAGTCGCATCGAAGGCTTGACAGGAGTGTGGATCGATGCAGATGAAGGCTTGAAAGCACGCAAAATTGCTGCCCTCGGGGTCAAATGTTCGCGTTGGGTCACCATGCATGGATTTGCCTTCAATCTGAATACAGATTTGGACTTCTTCAACCTCATCGTTCCGTGCGGCATCAACGATCGGGGCGTCACCTCCTTGGCCAAAGAATCGGGACGCGCAATCGACGAAGCTGAGGCATCGAATCGGCTGAAAAGCCACCTCACAGTGTTGTTTGATTGGAATTTGACTTCCGCGGACCAAAACCGTTGAAATTGTCTGAACTTCGTTCCAAATTCAGAACATGAAAACAGTACGGATTCTCCTCATTTCAAGCTGCATACTAGTGGTGTTGAGCTATATATCTGGCCATGGATATATCTGGGGGGGACTTGCAGAAACGTATTTCCGAGGCTGGAATAATTCGAACATCGATGATATTGAATTTCGAGATTTGCGGACCATTTCCGCGGCGAATGGCGGATCTCCTTGGATGGCAAAAAACGAGAGAGACCTCGCTTTTACCGAGGAAGAATTGGCTTGGCATGAGGAGTACATGTCCGCTAGTTTTTTGGTCTTGCATGGCGACACCTTGATTTTTGAGCGGTACTGGCAAGGCCACGACCACACCACAGTAACCAACTCTTTTTCCGCCTGCAAATCGATTGTTGCGTTGGCGATTGGCTTAGCCGTGTCCGATGGCAAAGTGCGGGTTCAAGATGAATTGGCAGCTTACCTGCCTCGCTTTGCTGGCGATGGGGGAAAAGGATTGACCGTGCAAGAAGTGTTGCAAATGCGATCGCACATTCCATTTGGAGAGGATTACGCCAACCCCTTTGGGTTCATGGCCAAGGCCTATTACCGCGAAGGCATTCAACAATTGCTTGAACCTTTTCGGGTGCCCGAGGTGCCGGGAGTGAAGTGGAAATACGAGGGAGGGAATACGATGCTTCTGGGCGAATTGATGGCAGGGTTGAATGAGGGTTCACTGAGTGATTGGGTTGAAAAAAGGCTGTGGGAACCGATGGGCGCTCAGCACGACGCGTTTTGGGGTTTGGACGCTCCGGATGAAGAAGGTGGAATTGAACGCTGTTTTGCCGCGTATTACGCGACATCGCGTGATTTTGCTCGGTTTGGAAAGCTGATGAACCACGAAGGAAATTGGGATGGCAAGCAGCTGATTGACACGACGTACATGGCAGCGATGGTAACCCCGATTTCGGCCATGACCGACGAATGCGATGCATCTCACTATGGGTATCAAATTTGGTTAGGAGAAACGCAGGCCGGGGAGCCATTTAGCTGCATGGAAGGGTTGCGGGGTCAAATGATTATTGCCGTGCCGGCATACGATTTGGTTGTCGTGCGAACGGGCTACAAGAAAGACAAACGAAAGACGAGCGCACTTCCCTCTGACATTGAGCGGGTGCTGGACATGGGCCTTCGATTGCTGGGAGAGTGACCGTTATGACCCAGCTGTAAATTCGCAATGGTCATGTGTAAACCTTACGATTCACTTTGCTGCTTTGCATGTTTCATTTGTAACGAAAACACATTCAAATGAATCAGAATAGTCAACCGATCCGATGCCTCGTTGTCGATGATGAAATGCCCGCTCGCCAGGCCATTTGCCGTCAAATCGAGAAGTACTGTCCCCATTTTCAAATTGTCCAAACAGCAAGCAGCGCCGCTGAGGCGTACCAATTGATCCGAGATTTGGCTCCTGAAGTGGTGTTCTTGGATATCCAGATGCCCCACGAGTCGGGATTGGAGTTGCTAGACCGTTTCAAGGATCGGTCGTTTTACGTTGTCTTCTGCACTACTTACCATGAATACGCTGTTGAGGCGCTGCGAAAGCGCGCATTTGATTATCTACTGAAACCTGTTGACGGGAAAGATTTGATTGCATGTGCAAAGCAGATTACCCACAAATTGCGCGTGCAACCGGAAGAGGAGACGCCAAAACCGGGCGGGCGACGGGTGGAATTGATTACTTCGGGACAGCGCCATTTTGTGCGCCATGCAGACATCCTATATGTAGAGGCGTCCGGGAGTTATTCAACCCTTTACTTGGAAACAGGCAAGCGCATCACCGTGTCCAAAAACCTGAAACGCATTGCAGAGATGCTCCAAGACCCACTTTTTAAGCGGGTTCACAATTCATTTTTGGTTCGGCTTGCCTCCGTTCAGACGTTCAATCACCGAAGAGGTGTACTGCAGCTGCCGAATGGCAAGGAGGTGCCCGTGGCGGTTCGAAAACGAGAAGAAGTGCGCCAAGAATTGATTCAATTGATGGTGAATGAAGCACCCGAATCGGAGAGGAATCTTGCGGCGGAAGACCAAGGAGCGTTTGAAAAGCCGTAACGCTGCCGGAGAGGGCTATCTTTGTCCCACATGAAACGGCGTGACATCAGGCAATTGAGCCAAGAGCAATTAAAGGATGCGGTGGTCGCAATGGGAGAAAAACCCTTTCGTACCAAGCAATTAGCGGAGTGGATTTGGACGAAGTCTGCCGGGTCCTTTGAGGAGATGAGCAATTTATCCAAAGGTTTTCGGGCCAAATTGGAAGAGGAGTTCGAATTGAATCGCATTGGCCTCTCAGACCAACAGATCAGCCGGGACGGCACCATCAAATGCGCGTTTGACGTTCGAGCGGGCCAAGTAGTGGAGGGCGTGCTCATCCCCACATCGAAAAGAATGACCGCTTGCATTTCCTCCCAAGTTGGATGCAGCCTTGCGTGCAAGTTCTGTGCAACCGGAAAGCTGAAGTTGTTGAAGAACCTCAGCGCGGCTGAGATTTATGACCAAGTCGAGATGATTCGGGGGCTGGCCGACCGGCACTATGACAAGAACCTCAGCAACATCGTGTATATGGGAATGGGGGAGCCGCTATTGAATTACAGTGCGGTGTTGGAGTCGGTTGATCGCATTTGCGGCGAACCCGGATTGGGCATGTCGCCGAAGCGGATTACAGTGAGCACAGCGGGAATCGCCAAGGCAATCAAAAGATTAGGCGACGATGATGTTCGGTTTAATTTGGCGCTTTCACTGCATGCAGCCAATGACGAAAAACGCAATCGCATCATGGCCATCAATGAATCCAATAATTTGGAGGCACTAGCGGAAGCGTTGAAGTACTTCTACGAGCGGACCGGGACCCGAGTGACCTACGAATACATCATTTTCAAGGACTTCAACGACGATTTGGAGGATGCCCGTGAATTGGCGGCATTTTGTGAGCACGTCCCGTGCAAAGTGAACGTAATCGAGTACAATCCCATTGATGACGGCGAGTTTGAAATGGCCAGTACCGAGCGTGTCGATGCATTTGTGGAGCTGTTGGAGTCGCAAAACATCATTGTGAATGTTCGTCGGTCCCGCGGAAAAGACATTGACGCTGCTTGCGGTCAGTTGGCCAACAAGAATGCTGCCGCAGATCCTCAGCCCAAAGAGGGGTCAGTCGAGCTTTAAGACTGCTAAGAAAGCGGATTGGGGAACTTCGATGTTGCCGACTTGGCGCATTCGCTTCTTTCCTTTTTTCTGCTTTTCGAGCAACTTACGTTTCCGGGTGATGTCACCGCCGTAGCACTTCGCAGTCACGTCCTTCCGAACGGGCTTGATGGTCTCTCGGGCGATGATCTTCGCGCCGATTGCGGCTTGCAGTGCAATCATGAATTGCTGCCTGGGAATGAGCTCTTTGAGCTTCAGGCAAATGCGCTTGCCCAAGTCAAAGGCATTGTCCTTGTGAATCAGAGCGCTCAGCGCATCGACGGGATCCCCATTGAGCATGATATCCAATTTGACCAATTTGGATGCTTTGTATTCATCTGGGAAATAGTCAAAAGAGGCGTAACCACGGGAAACCGACTTCAGTTTGTCGTAGAAATCAAAAACGATTTCCCCCAAGGGCATTTCGAAAGACAATTCCACGCGGTCCGAAGTCAGATACACTTGATTCGTGAGAACACCGCGTTTTTCGATGCAGAGATTCATCACTTGTCCGATGTATTCGCTCTTGGTAATCACCTGGGCCTTGATGAACGGCTCTTCCACGTGCAACAAGTGATTGGGCTCGGGCAAGTCGGATGGGTTGTTCACGATGAGCATCTCATCGGTCTTGGTGTAGGCGTGGTAGCTCACGTTGGGAACGGTAGTGATGACCGTCATGTTGAATTCCCTTTCGAGCCTTTCCTGAATGATTTCCATGTGCAGCATGCCTAAGAACCCACAGCGAAAGCCGAATCCAAGTGCAGCGGAAGATTCCGGTTCGAACACCAACGAAGCGTCATTCAACTGTAGCTTTTCCATGCTCGCTCGCAACTCTTCATAGTCCTCCGTGTCGACGGGGTAAATTCCAGCGAAAACCATTGGTTTCACATCTTCAAAACCTCGGACACTTTCCGCGCAGGGCGAAGATTCGAGCGTGATGGTATCGCCAACTTTGACTTCTTGCGCGTCCTTGATTCCGGAAATGATGTACCCGACGTTTCCAGCGGAGAGTTCTTTCTTGGGTGATAACTCCATCCCTAACGTTCCAATCTCATCTGCTTCATAGACTTGATTGGTGGCGAAGAACTTCACCCGATCGCCCTTTTTCAGACGGCCGTTTAAAATCCGGTAGTACGCGATAATGCCCCGAAACGAATTGTAAACACTGTCGAAAATCATGGCTTGAAGCGGCGCTTCTACGTCCCCTTTTGGTGAAGGAACGCGCTCTACAATGGCTTCGAGGATGTCCTCGACGCCCAGGCCGCTCTTGCCACTAGCAGGAATGATGTCATCAAGGGAACAGCCGATGAGGTCTACAATTTGGTCGCCAACCACCTCCGGATCAGCGGAGTCGAGGTCCATCTTGTTCAAAATTGGAATGATTTCCAGGTCGTGTTCCAATGCGAGGTACAAATTAGAGATGGTTTGTGCTTCAATTCCTTGCGTGGCATCTACAATCAACAAGGCGCCTTCACAGGCGGCAATGGAACGTGAAACTTCATAACTGAAGTCCACGTGACCAGGAGTATCAATGAGGTTAAACACGTATTCCTCCCCGCTTTTAGCGGTATAAGCCATCTGAATCGCATGGCTCTTGATGGTAATGCCCCGCTCGCGCTCGAGGTCCATGTCGTCGAGTGCTTGGTCCTGCATCTGCCGTTCGCTGATGGTTCCAGTAGTCTGCAAAAGACGATCTGCGAGGGTGCTTTTGCCATGGTCAATGTGGGCAATGATGCAAAAATTACGGAGGTGTTTCATCAATGGTTCGTGTGCTGCAAAATTACACCTCAAGCGCTTCGTTTGGTCGGATGTTCCGTTGCTTATTTTATGGGGCGGTAGTATGTACTATATTTACAAACTTCCCGAACG
>CAJQKK010000221.1 GCA_905478895.1 uncultured Flavobacteriales bacterium
ACAGGTAGTTACTGGCCAGTGGGTAGGTGCAGCCCGGAATGGGATTGGGGTTGGCCATGACCTCGAGCGTCGCCGAGAAGGATTGCTCACCGATGCTGAAGGGTTGGCCGAAGATGGAAATGAAGACTTCACCCGAGGCTGTTATTTCGTGTAACCCGGGGGTGGCTGGTGTTCCGCTTGCTGCGATGCAATGCTGGGAACTCGCTTCCAGGTCTGCCAATGCGTAATCTGTGGTTGCCCAGGAAGGAATGCCGGTCACCGAGCTCCATTCGACGTGATGAACGCCGTATGAAACAGCGGACCCTGGCTCCACAATCGTCGCTGGAATATTGAATACCCACTCGCCTTCCCATGCCACCCCGTGCATTGCGTCTTGCCATTCTGGGAAGAGTCCTATCGCTTCATCTGACCATGCGGCATCGCCGACGGATGCACAATCATAGGTCAGGTAAAAACACTCCCCTTCGCAGCCTGCATTCTGGCTGTAATTCGATGCTTCTGGATCAAAACAGCCAGGAAAAGTGCAAACCCCATTGTATTCTATGGTGGCCTGGCTGTCAAAATTACAAGCCTCTTCGTCCATGCAACCGGCGCACGTTTCGTAATCACAGAAACCATTTGTTGTCGCTGCAGGAGAAAAATTGCATGCTTCAGGATCCATACAACCGCTGAATTCCCCTGGGCTGAAAACCAAGCGAATGGCAGGTGTACTATTGAGTTCTGATATTCCTAGACCTTGCGATAACCAAGAAAAATACCCATCATTATCCATTCCATAGAACCCCGTAGAGCGATCGGTATCAGTATTGAGATTACCAGCTATGGTTAACTGCGCTTCACTCTCAAATTCGCTGATGACTGCGGCAAAGTAGGAGCTCGTGGCATTGACTTCAACGGGAGAATCGAAAGGAAGGTAAACAAATTCGGATTGATCCAATTCGGAAGGAGTCCAGTCGTCATCATAAAGCCAGCTCGTTGAATTCAGGAGGGCATCCTCCCATTCGATTGTGCCCTGTACTTCGTAGAGTCGCGTCTCAAACTCTAGCACACCTCCGCCCGAATTTGGCCCAAACTTGATGGCCAAACCGTATACCAGTGATCCTGGATTCTCCATCTTGAAATGGTTCCCATATCCTGTAGGATTGAATAATCCAGCAATATCAGAATCGGAAGGCACAAACTCATAGTCAACGGCCTCCGTATCATGAGCCATCTGTTCCTCCGAAAACTCAATCATCCGGCTGAACACATTGTTCATAGGAAGTTCATCTTCAGCATCGGAACTGATTGTGACGCGCAATTCATAAACCCCTATTTCTTCTGGCACCCAGTTTGTCGAAACGTAACTCGTATCGGAAGGATGAATGGGACACTGTTCTGAATTTGCACTGGCAGGAACCAACCCTACGTTCTGTGTCACGGATTCTAAGAGATTTCCATCCGTATCCAGTACTTCCACCTGTAATTCTACGTCAGTCTGATCCAAATTTCCAACGTTTCTAAACATTACACCGGTCAACACCCCTCCATTTTCGATCAGCGGTAATTGCTCCATGGGTGTTACCGCCAATTCCCAACCCTCTGACACATCGCCATTTGTCACTTGCAAAACTTCCAAATCATTGTTTACCGGCGCCTCGAAAATCATCACATCATCAATGCCCCAAAAATAGTGACTGTACCCCTCTCCCGTCTCCGGTGCCTGCAAGTACGAAAATCGAATTTGCACGTTTGATTCTCCAGCCGCCATACAAGAAATATCGACCGTTGTCGTAAAACCGTTTTCCGATACGGTGTTTGGCGCTTCAATAAAGTCGCCATGGCCATCGAAAGTCACCCAAGATTCACCTCCATCATTGGTGACCTGTAAATACACGGGAGCGTCTGGGTGACAGCAGTAACGGAAATACTGTTCCCATGATACGATTACGGAAGCTGACTCGGACAAATTCAATACAGGAGAGGTAAGCCAACCCTCATTATCCGAATAACCCTCCGAAATGGGTGTATTCCAATAGTCATTGTCGTAGATGACCCAACCATTTGAGGCAGAGGTAGAATTCAAAGATTCAATATTCGTAGAGAACTCTCCTGCAGGCGGATTGACACCTGAAGCAGAGCCATCTGCATAAAATCCGTTCCCGGATTCATCAACATACTGCCAGATTAACCCGCCTCCTGTATCTTCCACGGTCCACCCTCCAACTCCATTGTTACCTGCAAAGCCGTTCGCGAAATCCTCGTAAAACGAAATGTCACTTTCAGGACAAGCGAAGCATGAATTCCAGCAAACGGGGGACAGCACCATGTCTTCATCCCCGGTCTCTAAAAGTCGATTGGTGAAATCACCAGATGTCAGCACACATGGGTCCCCAGGGGTTAACTGTTCGGCATCTTGCCACCCATCCACCACGTACATGTACTCGTACGACATATTGCTTTCGAGCGAAACTGTAGCTGAATAAATCCCCGTTCCATCAAAGTCGGTCATGGGAATGCAGCTACCGCACCAGCCATCGAATCCTCCCGTAACGAAAACCTCATTGAAAGACCCAGAATAATCACTCATGTCAACCTGGAACGTAACTTCTGCTGCACTCACAGATTCACAAAATCCATCCGATGTGCACTGAGCAAAGCATGTAGATATCGTGGCGCCGTTAGCGGTCACCTCTTCCAGAAAACGATCGCTCCAAGTGCCATACGCGCAATCTTGTCCAACGATGTTTTCTTTGCACGACCAATCGCCACAGGCGCCATTGGTGAATGTGTACGCTCCTGAATAACCAAGAGGCATGGCCATGGTGATGGTCCAAATGCCATCTCCATCATCGTCTGACATGGGGTTGTCACCGGGAACTCCGAAGTAATCACCAGCAGCGAGGTAAACGCCTTCTGGCGAAACATCTTCGTTGGTCATGTTAACCTCCCACGTTATCATCCCAACCTGAGCAGATGCCCAACTCGCACTGACAAGCAACAAACACAATATGACTCTTCGGTAATTCATGGTCATTCATCTAAATTATTCGCATTCGTTTCCAAACTCGCCGAGGAGGGCAAGCAAGTCGGTTACATTGACCACACCGTCCCCGTTGTTATCGGTGGAGCATTCGGCAGCGGGTTCAGTGGTGCATCCTTCTCCGCAGCTGCCGTCATCGATGTTAGCTACAGGGCTATAATTTCCCGCTTCCGGATCGGTACAACCCGGAAACAAGCAACTGCCGTCGTCCAAGGTGGCGTAAACCAAATGATTCGTTGCCAACGGGTACGTGCAACCAGCGATGGGATTTGGGTTTTCAGCAATATCGAGCCAGACTGGATACGACTGCTCTCCTATGCTGAACGGCTGGCCGAAGATGCTGATGAACAGCTCTCCTGTCACTTGAATTTCATACAAGCCTGGCATCGTTGGGATGCCTGAGGCTGAAATGCATTGCTGCTCATTCGGGCCAACATCGCCCAATGCATAGCTCACGTCCTCCGCCCAATCTGGCAAGCCGTTGACGCCCGTCCAATCAAAATGATGCACGGGATAAACCACGTCCGTTGTTGGTTCTGCCATCTCGCTCGCAATGTGCAAAACCCACTCGCCGTCCCAAGCAACACCATGCACCGCAGCCTGCCATTCGGGATATGCAGCCGTCTCCACGGACTGCCAAGCCGCATTCCCAATGAATTCGCATGTGTACTCGAGGTATAGGCATGCAGCTGCGCAACCGGCATCCGAAACATAATTCACCGCAATTGGATCCATGCAACCGGGATATGTGCATGAACCATCTTCGATTTCTGCCGCAGGATTGTAATTGCAAGCCGCTGCATCCGTGCAATCTTCAACTATGAATGGCAAGTCATCTGCCGCCAATCCCGCTTGTTCCGATTCGTATTCATACGAGCCATCGTAATTGTAGATTACCGACGCCAGGTTGTTTTCATCGTGCCAAGAAGTCACCACGCATGAGCCATTAATCGACCCCCATTGTGAGCCATTCAGGCCGTCGCCATACGCATCATTCGTGGTAAAGGCGTAACAACCTGCCTCAGGAACGTTTACCCACCAAACAAAGACATCACCTTCCGAACCGGCTACTTCACCTTCGGCAACGGACTCAATGACATTTCCTGCGTCATCAGAAATGTCCCAGCTAATCTCTTGCGGCCAGTTGTCTGTCATGATTTCAACTTTCACTAACATGGCACTTTCCTCTGCCAGCTCGACGGCTCCAGAAGAACTGTTGTTGACATCATTGTCGTCACTGGATGTGATTTCAATGGAGAAGGACGTGCTGGCGTCAAATACGGCCGTTCCTAAATCAACGTTTGCGATTCCGTAGGTGCTGAGATCCCCTGACCAGTCATACGACAGGACTTCGGTGCTGCCGTCCATCACTGCAATGGTGCAAAACTGGAGGTTGGTCACACCCAAGTTCATCAAATCAACGCTCAAGTTTACTGGCTCTCCAGGGCAAGTAGTAGTGCCGCCTGTGTAGCCGAGCAAAGCAGGATCATTCGCCACTGAGGCCGCAGCACATTCGTTCGCTTGAAAAATTGCGGCGTGCTCTTCAGCACTTACTTGACCGGTTTCCGTTAAGATTCGGTTTGGACAAATGGTGTAGATCGTTGGGTAGTATGCACCTGCATAGTCGTCCAAAAAGATGTTACCAACGTTATCGATGATAGGGTAGGACGTTCCGGTCACCCAATCACCTTGAGTTGCCGTACCGGTTCCGTTCAAATCGTTATCGGTCGTCGTATCATCTGCCTCCATGAAGAAGATGCGCAATTCGTCCGTTCCATCCGGCCCGTAATCATCATACAATGCTTGCAGTGCGCCGCTGGTGTGATAGCCCCAACAAGGCCCACACCACGTTGCAGAGAATTGTAAAATCACCTTCTTACCATCGTCGAGCAGCTCGTACAAGTTGTGCT
>CAJQKK010000222.1 GCA_905478895.1 uncultured Flavobacteriales bacterium
TCAGAACGAGGACCTGAGGACCTGTGCTTGAAGCAGCCGGAAATAATTGGAAATGCTCAAGAACATCATAAATACGATCTGCGCCAAAGCTTATTCCAACGCCGCTCATGCCCTCCCACCCAAAAATTCCAGTCAAATCCGCATAGCGCCCACCACCGCAAATACTCCCGACCGGCGCATCTTTCACCCTGACTTCAAAAATAGCACCTGTGTAGTAATTCAACCCCCTGGCCAATGTGGGGTCAAACGAAATGCACGATGCGGGCACACCCGAATCTATTGCGTTTTGAAGCAACTTCATCACCTCGCGGTAGGCCGTTTGAGCTTCATCATCATCCGGACGCAAAAGTCGATGAACACCATCCAGCCGTGCCATCGAGTCATCCGAAGCAAGCAATGCAAACAAGCCCATAACTTGAGAAATTTGGCCTTCATTCATCCCGCGCTCACCAAGTTCTTTTCGGACTCCACTATCGCCAATTTTGTCCCACTTGTCCAGCGCTACCGTCAACTCTGAAAATTGATCCTCTATGCCCCACGATCGCGCCAAGCCATTGAGCAAACGACGATCATTGAGCATGATTTGATACCCTGGAACACCAAGCCTATCGAGTACTTCGTGAAACAACAACATCAAATCCAGTTCACACAAAATACTATCCGAACCAATGATATCTGCATCACACTGGGTGAATTCTTGGTATCGGCCTTTGCCTGGTCGATCTCCGCGCCAAACATTTTGCATTTGGTACCGTCGAAATGGAAAGGCCAAGTCGTTCCTGGCCATAACTACGAACCGCGCAAAGGGCACCGTCAAATCATATCGAAGGGCTTTTTTTGAAATACTCGGAAGCAGTCCTTTGGAATCTTTCTTCTCTAACGCTTCGGAATCAGCTTTCGTCAAAAAGTCTCCATTATTGAGCAGCTTGAATATTAATTGGTCGCCCTCATCGCCATATTTTCCGGTCAAGGTCGAGAGCGATTCCATGGCTGGCGTCTCAATCGGTTGGAATCCATACCGCTCGAAAGCATCCCGCATAATGGAAAACATCCAATTTCGCCGCGCCATGACGACAGGGCCAAAGTCTCGCGTTCCTTTGGGAATAGAAGGTTTACTCATGACGCGAAACTTAACGTTTGTTGCGACGCCTAAGCTGAATGAATGCGACAATGGTCAGAATGGCCATGCCTAGAAATACGTATTGCATGCTGATTGATTTGTTTCAAGGCGCTAAATTCGGGAATTGATGCAGACGAACGCAATTCCAAGGCAGCTTTCAGGACACAATGGAGCCATTTATGATTCCTGCTGGGATAATTTTCGCCATGAATGGCTGACTGCTGGCGGTGATGGCGTAGTTGCCGCATGGAGCGAAATTGAAGACCAAAATGGACGAGCATGCTTTCAGTCAGAACATGCCTTTTTTGCCGTTCAGGCGTTGGAGGCTGGCCCCATCGCGGGAACCGAAGCCGGCGAATTGATGCTGTTGGATGCTTCGGGCGCACCACGGAAAATTGCCGCCCATGACCAGGGGATATTTTCATTGACTCCCGTCGGAGCCAATCAATTTTTCTGTGGCGGCGGAGACGCCCGCATTACGCGGTGGAACGGACTTTCAATGACCGGGGAATGGCACTGGAAAGGTGCGACGAAGATCCGTGTGATTTGCCCTTCCGAAGCGGGAATCTTGGTCGGTAGCTCATCAGGGAGCGGCCTCATAGCACCAGCATTGTCCGGGCCGCATGACTTGGCAAAAGCTATCTCAATCGAAGGGCACGTAGGAGGACTGTATGCCGCGGTGTTCTTGCCGGAAAAAGCCGTCTGGTTAACCGGAGGGCGTGACGGGCACATTCGTGTTTGGACAACAGAAGGCAAAGCGTTGCTCGCGACTCCCGCGCATGAAGCTGCCATTTACCGAATGGCTGTGCATGGGAATCTTGTATACACAGCGAGTCGAGACAAAACCGTTAAATCGTGGAACGTCAGTGACTTATCCTTCGTCTCGAAATGGAGCCACAAAAATGGTGGAGCAAAGCGATCGGTGAACGCGCTCAGCGTTGGAGGCACGAAACAAGAGTGGTTGCTGTCGGCTGGGGATGATCGTATGATTCGTATCCTCCCGATAAAGGCATAGCCCAAGGGTGCTTACCACGCAATCGGACTTTGCCCCCTTAGAACAAGCCAATCATTGGATCGACTGAATGGTTTAGACCCCCAAAATCCTCGGTAAGCAGACAACGGACTGGGGTGCGGTGATTCCAACACCAAATGATCGGAGCGATGCACAAATACCGCCTTCTTTTGGGCCTCTTTCCCCCACAAGATGAACACCACAGGGTTTTCAAGCTCACAGAGTGCCCTGAACAACCCGGTCGTCAACTCCTGCCAGCCCAAATCGTGATGCGAACCCGGCGCACCTTCTCGCACGGTCAAGACGTCGTTCATCAAAAGCACCCCTTGGGCTGCCCAATGGGCCAGAGCACCTTGACCATTCGATAAGACATCCACAGGCCAAGAGCGCTGCAAATCAGACTCGTACTCCCGCACGATGTTGCGCAGTGATGGCGGCCAATCCACGCCCTGCTTCACAGAAAATGCGAGTCCATCAGCTTGCCCGAATCCGTGGTAAGGGTCTTGACCACAAATAACGACTTTCACTTCAGCAGGTACGAGCCCATTGAACGCCTTGAGTTCGCTTCCTTCGCTCGGAAAGCATCGATGATTCAACCGCTCCCACCGCAATGAAGCCTCGAGTCTCTTCCAGTCAATTTCCACGCCAACTGAAGCTAAAGCATTGATCCAGATGGGATTAAATTGTTCTTTCATTTAAGGCCGCTACCATTTCGCAGTTAAAATTCGCTTGCATCGGACTCGTTTCCAACCTTGGTTGTGAAAAACATGGGAAACGTCGCTGTAAAAATGCTTTTTTGATAGCAGAGGAACAAGTATTTTTGTCCATTCCTTTTTTCAAAAAACCGCGTGCGAGCGCTGAAAATATTTCCCCTTGCCGTTAGCCGATTCATCACTTAAAGAAAAATTAGAAGCCAACAGAGGGAAAAACCTTTACGGCTACCAGGAAGCGGCCATCACAAATTTGATGGGCCGGATGGATAAGTTTCCAGAGCGTTACAACCTCTTGTTCCAATTGCCAACAGGAGGTGGTAAAACGGTCATCTTTTCAGAATTGGCCAAACGCTACATCCTCGAAACAGGAAAACGAGTATTGATTTTGACGCACCGAATTGAATTATGTGGCCAAACCAGCCGCATGCTCAATGATATAGGCATCCCGAACAAAATCATCAACAGCAAGGTCAAGGAACTCGAAGAAGAGGACGATCACTGGTGTTTCGTTGCCATGGTGGAAACCCTCAACAACCGCCTCAATGATGAGCGCATTGGATTCGAAAACCTGGGATTGGTAATCATTGACGAAGCCCACTACAACAGCTTTCGCAAGCTCTTTGGTTATTTCTCTGAGCAAATCATTCTGGGGGTTACCGCCACACCACTCAGCTCAAACATCAAACTCCCGCTCAAAGACAACTACAATGAATTGCTTGTGGGTGAATCCATTTCATCCCTCGTCGACCAACAGTTCCTCTCGAAGGCTACGACCTACAGTTACGATGTGAATTTGCGATCCTTGAAGATTGGCATCAACGGCGACTATACCGTGAGTAGTTCCGAGCGGCTCTACGGCAATTATCTGATGCAGGAGAAACTGCTCTATGCATACGAGGAAAAGGCCAAAGGGACGAAAACATTGATTTTCAACAACGGCATCAATACGTCGAAACAAGTGCAAGCGATGTTTGAGGAGGAGGGGTATGATTGCATGCACCTCGACAATACGCACAGTGAAAAAGAGCGCGAAGAAATTCTGGAGTGGTTTGACAAGAAGGAAGATGCGATTCTCAGCTCGGTCTCCATCCTGACGACGGGCTTTGACTCACCCTCTGTTCAGACCATTATTCTCAATCGCGCAACCAAATCCCTCACCCTCTACCATCAAATGATTGGGCGGGGGTCGCGTGTACTTCCGAAGAAAAAAACATTCAATGTTATAGACCTCGGGAACAACGCCCGTCGTTTCGGTCTTTGGGAAGCCCACATCAATTGGACCGAAATTTTCAAATCGCCCAATTCCTTCATCGAAGGATTGTACACGGATGAAGAAATCGAAGATGAATTCGTTTTTGAATATTCCGATGAAATGATGAAAAAGCTCCAAGGAGGCCCAGACCCTGATTTCAACATGGCCGAAACCTATGTCGAAGTCACGCGAGATGGAGGTCGACCGAAAGAAGCAATTGAAAAGAGCATCGAGCATCATGTGGAAATCATTCAATACGTCTGCGAAGATTTTTGGGATGCCATGTCCCTTGCCAAAGAATTAGAGGGAGACATCACGTACCGCATCCGGCTTTACTCGAAGTGCATTGCAAAAACTACAGAGAATTATAAAAACTGGCTCAAGGAAGAGTACAGCCGAAAACTGCAAAGTGCACTGCGCACGGCGTTCGTGACCAGCGATCAAGAAAGCTGACAGCATAGATGCATCTTCGAAGTAAACAGGCGTGAATTAAGTGCTTACAAATACAAAGCCGCGCACCACACTTCGTGAATTATTCGGAATTTTCATCAACTGTGATGACTCTGCATTTAGACGCTTTCGGCGAAATTCTCTTGGGCTTAGCCTTGATCCTATTTGTTGCCAAGGCGACGCACAATACACGCACCATTGAAACGCGAAACCCGGCACTTTCTTCCCGTTATCGGCTGCCGATTCTCCGATTCTCTTTGGCCGTATTAATCATTCATTGGTGCTTCTTGGTCGTGCACACTTTGGCCATCCCCATTGGCGCATTTGACGCTGTGAATTCTTCCGTTGGTTCGCTCGTGCTTGCATCTCTCGTCATCGTCTGCGGAATCAACTATGCCGGATTACTCCGGCAATATGATAACTCTCCCAGCGCACCTAAAAACGCGTTAATCCAAGAGCAATTGCTCCTCCAAAACGTCTCCCAAACGCAGCGAAACCTATCCCTTCAACGAAAGGTGAAAGACGCAAGAAGATTGAATCTGAAATCTCAGATGAATCCGCATTTCTTGTTCAATGTTTTGACAGGAATACAACACTTACTCATGCGGAATGAAAGCGAAAAAGCCAGCTTGGTTTTTAGCAAATTCAGAAAGCTGCTCCTGATGGGATTCCTATCGCATGATCAGGTCATTGGGTCATTGCGACAAGAAATGGAACACATCGACCATTACTTGGGTTTGGAGGACACTCGGCTTGAGAAAAAAATCGCTGTCAGGTGGAAGATAGAATCTGATGTTCATCCCGATCACACACCATTTCCGCTATTTATTTTGCAACCCTTGGTGGAGAATGCCATTTGGCATGGTTTGAGCAGCCAAACGGTATTGAACCCAGAACTTCACATCAAAGTTGCATGGCTTGATGAAGGGCTGGAAATTCACGTCCAGGATAACGGAATAGGCATCCAGAATTCAAGCAACAAAAGTGGTTCCACACGGCATCGTTCAAGAGGAACAGCAATCGTTCATGAGCGACTCAGTCTTTTGCATCACCCGGGCACCTTTCAAATGATGGAAAGGCCACCCAGACATCCCTTTGAATCGGGAGTCACAGCGCTCATTCGACTACCACTTTGGAGACTGGAACCCAAATGGAACGAGCTGGAAAAAAGAAAGGCGGGTTAACCTTTGGAAAACCGCAATCGAGGTTTGGGCTCAATATCCAGCGGGAAGGATTCCCCCGTCTCAATCAACTTGGAGCCTGCCATCGCAATCATTGCCGCATTATCGGTACAAAACTCAAACGGAGGGATATGGACATTCCATCCACTTTCCTCTTCTTTGGAGAGTAGCAGCTTCCTGAGGCCTGAGTTTGCCGATACTCCCCCGGCAATCGCAACCTCCTGAATACCTGTTTCA
>CAJQKK010000223.1 GCA_905478895.1 uncultured Flavobacteriales bacterium
CGAGTTGCATCTCGCCTTTGGTTTGCTGCATCGGCCCGAAGACCGTGTGTTTTTGAAAACCGACGACCGAATCGAATGGTCCACAAAAATCGGATACCGCACCACCATGACCGGGTTCATGACCGTTATGGCGCATTTTCGGTCCCAGCTTGCTCCCGGCTATGCCATTGAAAATGGCGCACCGAATCGTGAGCTACTCAATTCCAACTGGCTCTCCCCCGGCTATGGTGTCATCGCCGCCGGAATGGACTACAAACACCCCGAAAAGGCCATCAATGTCTTTCTCGCTCCCATCACGTTCAAATCAACATGGGTAATGGATGACAGTCTCTCGCAAGCGGGAGCATTTGGTGTAACCCCCGGTGAGACGAGCCGCTATGAGGTTGGGGGCTACCTAAAACTCAACGCCAACTGGAAGATCACAGAGGAAATTGGATACGCCATCCGACTGGACTTGTTTTCAAACTTCATGGACAACCCACAAAACATCGATGTTTACAGCGACCATGTGCTGTCCTTGAAAGTGAATTCATGGCTGACAACCACCATCAGCGCCACCCTCATTTACGACGATGACATCGCCCTTACCAAAAGTCCCGAAGAGGTGGATGGTGTAATCATCCCCAATATCGGACCGGGTGTGCAATTGAAACAGGTCCTATCGGTCGGACTGTCGTTGAACATTTAAAAGCCTCGGCACGTCCATCCGAATTCATGCCTTAATTTCGCCGGTTCAACAGACTATCAACACGATGAAAGCATTTGTTTTTCCCGGACAAGGAGCCCAATTCTCTGGAATGGGCAAGGATCTATTCGACGCTTCAGAAATCGCTCAAAAGCGTTTCCGACAAGCCGATGACATTTTGGGCTTTTCAATCTCAAGCACCATGTTCTCAGGGAGCGATGAAGATTTGAAACAAACTTCTGTCACACAACCCGCGATATTTCTGCATTCCGTCATCCTAGCGGAATTGATGGGAGAACGGTTTGCACCCGACATGGCTGCGGGCCATAGCTTGGGTGAATTTTCCGCCCTCGTCGCAGCAGGTGCCTTGCAGTTTGAAGATGGATTGAAGCTGGTTTCTGAAAGAGCCCAGGCCATGCAGGATGCATGCAACGCCAATCCATCAACGATGGCAGCCGTGCTGGGCATGGAAGACGAAAAAGTAGAGGAGATCTGTGCAAACACCCCTGGCGTTGTTGTCGCTGCCAACTACAACTGTCCCGGTCAACTCGTGATCTCGGGAGAGATAGACGCGATTCATGCAGCGTGCGCGTCGCTGACAGAGGCTGGAGCTCGGAGAGCACTGGTTTTGCCTGTAGGAGGAGCCTTTCATTCACCACTCATGGAATCGGCACGGGAGCGATTGTCTGCTGCGATCGCTCAGGCTCCTTTTGAACGTCCGCGTTGCCCTATTGTACAAAATGTCACGGCGATGCCGGTGGAAGATCCCGCGGAAATTCGAGCCAATCTCATTGCGCAACTCACCGCTCCTGTAAAATGGACGCAATCCATGGGGAAGATGATTGAAATGGGAGCTCAGGAAGCCATCGAAATCGGCCCGGGAAAAGTCTTACAAGGACTCTTTAAAAAAGTCGACCGCGCATTTCCCGTATCGAGCGGAGGAATCGAAGTGTAAAGCGCAATTCGTTAAAAGGCACAAAAAAGGCGGGGAGTTCCCCGCCTTTTTTCTTTTCTCAATATTGCGCGTTACGCGACTTCGGCAGCGTACGCGTGCAGTGCCTGCAATTCCGTTTCTGAAACGAGCAGGGCGTGTTTTAGTCCGTTGTTTTCCGATCGCAGCTCATCGCATCGTCGCTGAGCCAGAGCGAGTTCGTTTTTCAATCGCATGAATTCCTTCAAGGTCTTCACCCGCTCTTGTTGGGCCGTCTCCAATTGCACCATAAGATCTTCCATAACACAAAGAACGCGGAAGAGACCCTGTCCCGCAACGGGGGGGTGAAGCACTTTTCCACCTATTATCGTTCATTTCAACAAAACGATAATTCGCAAACGAAGGCTTTAATTGAATTCGTGCAAGCCCTGCCCCCTCGGATCTTTCAAATGCTTTCGAGTTGAGAGGAGTATCAAAAACATCAACAATCCGAATGCACCGCACGTGGCATAAAGACGGGGAATGGCGGTGAGATCACCCGCAAATTGATACCCAGAGTAAACCGCACCGGCTCCGATTCCTACTTCCAAAGCCATCAGCATTGTACCCAAAGCCAACGCCACCTTTCCTGGCTTTGCAAGGTCCGCTGTCCAAGCAAAAATTGCGGGCATATTGATCCCAATCGACATGCCATAAACCACACCTGCCAATGCTGCAGTTAGTTGCGTTTCAGCCCAAGCCAACCCAAACATTCCCAAAGCGAGTAAACCGGATCCTGTGATCAGCAATGGAACTCGCCCCAAGCGATCCGATGCCTTTCCAGCAACCAAACGCATAGATATGGAGGCGATGACGATGATGGTATTGAAAGAACCTTTGTAGACATAGCCCAAGGAATCAACGAAGTCCGGAGTGATTGTAAGGAAAGCTCCGAAAGCAAATGCAACCGGAAGCAGCGCCAAAGAAGCAGACCACGACGACCAGTCCAGCACCGGCCCGCTGAATACGTTTAGGTCCTTCCAACGTACTTTCCGGCTATTCGGCAGCGATTCTGGCAATCGAATGGTCAAAAGCAGGGCCAATAATCCCAGGCCGCTTGAAGCCAAAAACATGGCATCATAACCGAACTCCACCGTCAGCCAACTGCCAAGTGCGGGGCCTCCCGCCATGCCCGCATTGCCTGCGACACCCAAGTAACCCAATGCTTCCCCTCTTCTGCGAATGGGCGTGGTATCGGTGAGAAAAGCCGTTGTTCCTGTTGGCCTGAATCCTGTGCTCATGCCATGCAAGAGACGAAGCAGCAAAAACAGCCAAACCACCAGCGGAATCCCCGAGTAGGAAGCAGTCAATCCGGGCCTCAACCACCCGATGAGAATGTACCCCAAGCCTGCGACCATGGTGACCCACGTGCCGAAGAGCATCACAGGCCGCCGACCGGCCGCGTCTGCAATCCGACCGCTGATGAAACGTGATGCAAATGCCCCAATCGTGAACAAACCGACGATCCACCCGATCAAATCGGGTCGACCAAGCGCCGTCAAAAATCCCGGCAATTCGGGCATAATCATGCCAAAACTCGCCATAAACAGCACAGTGCTCGCGCACAACCACCAAAATTGAGGAGAGAAGATCTGCTCTTCCGGGCCACGTTCTTGCTTCACTTGCAGGCAAAGGTACCTCCTATTATCTTCGGAAAATGCAATATCCTGCCAAGGTCTTGTTAGCGTGGGGAGAAGCCATCTCAGGAAATGGCGCCATTCACCGGTGGCTCATGCAAAATGGTTATCCCGAACTCGGACTGACGTGCAACGCTTTGCATCATGTCGAATCCGCTCGAACTTGGCTGATGCAAAATGGTCATCCACACTTGATGGCTTTGGTACGTGGTGCCGAAGGAGAAGGAAAAGCCATTGTCTGGCTGGATAATTTTGGATACAACTTCCTCGCACTGGTGGCACTGGGCGCTGACAATGACGACAACGCCATCCAAAAACTCATGCAGCTCAATCAGCGAGAATGGGCAGGCATTGCACTCAAAATACGATCCGTCAAAAACAAGATTGAAGAGGACAACAATGACATGCATCGAATTTCACCGCGCTAATCATCGGCTTTTGTACACCAAATGGCTCCATTTTGAGTCATCCAGAACCTCATTGGCCAACCGCAAAACGTCCTCAGCCGTGATGGCATCGATGGCCGCAAAAACGGATTCCAAACTTTCTACGCGTCCATACAAAAGGTAACTTTTCCCGAGTCCCGTCATTATGCTGCTCCCCGAATCCTGTGAAAGCGCGACATGCCCCACCACCTGCTGCTTGATATCATGCAATTGACGCACGCCCAACTTTTTCTCCCGCAATGCCTTCAACTCTTTCCGGACCAGGGCTTCGGCTCGTGCATGCAATCGGGTATCTGTGCCAAAGTAAATACTGAATAAGCCCACATCGCTGTACGGCGAGTACGCGCATTCGATGTTATATGCCATCCCATGCTTTTCACGCACGTTGAGGCTCAGGCGATTGTTCATGGTGGGACCACCCAAGTGATTTGCCAGCAGGGCCAAGCCAAGCCGATCGGGATGGCCACTCCCTGAAGTTGTGCATCCCATGACATGATGCACCTGATGAATGTCTTTGGTCACACGGACGTCAAATGGCGCGAAAGGAACAAAAGGCTGTCGATCCATCACTCCGCTGGCCTTTGGCATGCCTCCGAAGTATTTCTTGCACAATCGAAGCACCTTTTTCCAAGGCGTAGCGCCAACGACGCTGAAAACCATCTGTTCAGGATGGTAATGCCGGTTGACGAACCCTTGGATTGTCTTTCGATTCATCCCTGCCACCGAAGCCTTGTTGCCGAGGATATTTCCTGACAGCGGATGTCCAGCGAACAATCGCTCCTCAAATTCATCGAAAATTGAATCTGCGGGGCTATCCAAGTATGCATTCAGCTCATCCAAAATCACATCACGCTCCTTGATGATTTCCTTTTCAGGGAAAGTTGCGTTGAATGTGATATCACTGATCAATTCGACAGCACGTTCCAAATGCTGCTCAGAAAAAGAGGCATAAATCCACGTGTCCTCCTTTGAAGTGTAAGCATTGAACTCTCCTCCTACACAGTCCAAGCGATTCAAAATATGAAACGGCTTGCGCTTCTGGGTTCCCTTGAAAAGGGTGTGCTCAATAAAATGAGCGACTCCCGCCTCACCATTCGCATGCTTTTCATCGCGAGATCCCGCGTTGATGACGAGACCGCAATGCGAAACGGGACGGGGCACCTGCTTGTAAATGACGCGAAAGCCATTCTCAAATTCAGCCGTATGCAATGCCTCTTTCCCCCAATTCGGCGGGGCATGCTCATTCGTTGCTTTCATGCCTGTCGCCATTGATAATGGAGCGAATCAGAATGGCAAGTCGTCCTCGTCATCCCCAGATGAAGCGGGCATGGGAGGAACATCGGGCAGTGGTGCTGCAGAGACCGACTCTGCCGGAGCAGCGGGCTGGCCGCCACCTGACTCTATGCGCCAAGCATTCAAATCAACGTAAAAATTCCCGTTGTATTCTCGGCCGCGAATGTCAAACTTCACCAAAACCTCATCTCCTTCGCCGAGGCGAGCAATTTGTTCCGTGCGCTCCTTGACCGCTGTGAACTTGACATCTTGCGGGTATTGATCCTCGGTTGTGATCACAAAATCACGCTTGTAAAAACCGCTTGGGAAATCCTGTTGGTCAAAGATTTTTTTGACCTTGCCTTTCATTTCAAAACTCATGCCCCAAAAATACCTTCATCCGTTGGAAGAATTGGCATCGGTTGAGAATTTGTCAGGAAGTTTCCGGATCAGCCCGGATTAAAGGTCAAAACAGCCTTCAATGCTGAGGCCACATCGCCCGAAGCAATCAATTGCTGGGCATGTTCGTGAATTGCCCGTTCCAAGGCCACTCCATCGTCTTCAAATTCCATGAAGAGATCAGACAATTCGAGCAACTTGAAATCATTCACATCCGTCTCATCGGGAAGTTCCAGCAGGGACCCAAGTTGGGCCAGTTCATTGCCGGTTAACACGGCACTCTGTTGGACCTCCTGAGGCAGTACATCTACACCAATTCCGGGCGCAGTGAGTGGTTTCGGCACATCAAACAGTGCCTCGCCTGAAGCCCGAACGTATGAATTCCCTCCGCATCTTCCGACCAGATCGAGCAAATCAGGGACGGGCTGTCCGGCCTCATTCAGCACATCATTGCGGAAGTGCATCCGCTTGATGCGGCAAATGACCAATTGTCCGGCCCCTCCTTCGTCGCCAAGGGAATCCACTCGGAGCACCTCACATTCCAATTGCACCGGACTCTCAGCAACACGAAAAGGACGAACAGTATCAGAAGGCAACGGAGTCACCCCTGCCTTCTCGAATTCGCTCACGCCGGCCGGAAAGTCGCCACTGGCCAATGAGCATGCATGGACCAAGGCGAAATCCACCAGATTGATCACCACCTCGGGCACATCCAAAACATTCTCGAGCGTATGCTTGGTGGTATTTCCGCGCATTCGCCGCGCAGGACTGAAAATGAGAATGGGTGGCTTGGCCGAAAAAACATTGAAATAACTAAACGGAGCCAAATTGGGCTTACCTGTTTTGTCAACCGTGCTGGCAAAAGCAATAGGCCTCGGCGCAATTCCCCCCAGCAACTTGCTGTGCAAATCCCTTCCTTCTATTGCCGTGGGATCAAAAGAACTGAATCCACTCATTTGGAAACCCTGTGGTTTTCGACCTTTTCAATGGAAGCCATTACTTTTTCTTTCAATGCGGCTTTGAACGTGCGCATGTTTTCTGCAATGCCCGGCTCAGAGGTAGCAACAATTTGAGCCGCCAATATCCCCGCGTTTTTCCCTCCGTCCAACGCGACCGTAGCCACTGGCACACCCGAAGGCATCTGCAAAATGCTCAAGACCGAATCCCAACCATCGATGGAGTTGCTGCTGTGAATGGGCACACCAATCACAGGCAGGATGGTCAAGGAAGCAGTCATCCCTGGCAAATGCGCTGCGCCTCCTGCGCCGGCAACAATCACTTTGATCCCGCGATCAGCAGCTGCTGCCGCATGCTCCACCATCCGTTCAGGCGTCCGATGAGCGGACACCACGGTCATCTCGTACGGCACACTAAGCTCTGCAAGCACAGCGGCAGTTTGTTCCATGACAGGGAGATCGCTGGACGAACCCATGATAATGCTAACAAGCGGATTGGGAATAGTTGCCATCTATTATTGATTTTCTTGTCTTTGTTCGATTTCGTCCCGCAAACGCGAGGCTTGCTCGTAGTCCTCTCGCGCAATGGCCTTGGCCAAGTCATTTTTCAACGCATCCAAACTCTTCTTTCGACGTTTTGGCTTCGCCGGAATGGGCGCTTCAATTTCTTCGTTGGATTGAGCAATCTCGCTTTCACCAATTCCTGCCAATTTCAGCACTTCCTCTTCGCAATAAATTGGGCAACCAAAGCGATAAGCGAGCGCCACGGCATCGCTTGGACGGCAATCAATCTCCTCCTCTTTTGATTCCGATGCGCACATCAATTTGGCAAAGAACACGCCTTCTACCATGTTGTAAA
>CAJQKK010000224.1 GCA_905478895.1 uncultured Flavobacteriales bacterium
AGTTCGGCTGTTGCCGCCGGCGCGCCGTCCATTCTTGTACGACGCTTGGTTTGACTATTCTGTTACCCGCCAGCTAAAACGCTGGAGCGCGGATGTGTTTCTTTCGACAGACGGCATGCTCAGCCGACGAACTCAGGTGCCTCAGATTCCGGTGTTTCACGATTTGAATTTCATGCATCATCCTGAGTGGATGCCAGCACGGGAGGCCCGGTATTACCGAAGCAGATTCCCTGAATTTGCCAAAATAGCGGCAAAAATTTTGACGGTCTCGGATCATTCTCGGCAGGACATTGCCACTCAATTTCAAGTGCCCATTGATCAGATTCAGGTGGTCCCTAATGCCCCGTCACATGAATATAGGGTCTTAGATTCGGAGGCGATTCGCCAGGACCAGCGCAACGAATTTACGGGTGGTCAGCCATTTTTTCTTTTTGTGGGCAGTTTGCATCCACGCAAGAACATTTCGGGATTGCTGGATTCGTATCGCGCCTATCGCTTGTTGGGGGGACAGGCTGAGTTGCTGATTGTTGGCGCATCGATGTGGACGGATGAGATGCAAAGCGAGCGAGGTGTCCATTTTTGCGGTCGGTTGGACCGAGCGAAACTGGCCCAAGTGGTTGGCGCTTCACAAGGATTGGTCTTCATTCCTTGGTTCGAAGGATTTGGAGTGCCCATCGTAGAGGCATTTGCCTGCGGTGTGCCGGTGATTGCGAGTGATCGAACTTCGATGCCAGAAGTTTGTGGGGGCGCAGCAGCTGCATTGGTGGAGCCTGATGATGCGAAAGGCATTGCGAGTTGGATGCGGAAATTAGATGTAGACGATGATTTTCGAAGTGAGTCCATTCGGCGAGGCTTAAAGCGTGCTCAGGATTTTTCTTGGGAACGGTCTGCCGAGCGGATGTGGCAATCCGTTTCACACGTCTTGAAGCCATGAGTTTAGAGCCTTGGATCGAAGAGCTGAGACTCGAGACAGGATGTGACGAGGCGGGCCGTGGATGCCTTGCGGGTCCCGTGACTGCAGCTTCTGTCATTTTACCCCCCGCATTTGCAGTGCAATTGGTCCGTGAAGGGATATTGGACGATAGCAAAAAACTGAGTAAAAAGGTGCGTGATGCTTTGCGCATTCGAATTGAATCGGAATCCGTCGCTTGGGCTGTTGCTCATGTGTCGCCTGCCGAGATTGATCAGATCAATATTCTTCAGGCCTCCTTGAAGGCAATGCGTGAAGCGACCAAACAGCTCCTTGTGACTCCGGAATTTATGCTCATCGATGGGAATCATTTTGTAACCGAAGATGGATTGCCTCCATACGAATGCTTTATCAAAGGTGATGGTCGATTTGCTTCGATTGCAGCGGCAAGTGTTTTGGCGAAAACGCATCGGGATGAGGCCATGATGTCGCTGCATGCGCAACATCCGCAGTATGGCTGGGATTCCAATGCGGGATATCCTACGAAAAGCCACCGTCAAGCCATTGTCAGTCATGGGATTACCCCACATCATCGCCATACTTTCCGCCAATTGCCTGCCTGATTTGCTGTTGTGAATGTATCCGTAGGCTTAACGTTTTACCATATTTATCCACAGAATGCCCTGATTTGTCGAGTTTTAGGTAGCTTGCATCCGAAACTTGTAACACCAAATCTCACATTATGCGTTCACTAAATTTGCTCTTGGCAATGGCGTTCCTTGGATTCACATCCGGAATGTTTGCCCAATGCGGACTTTTTATTTCTGAGTATTCCGAATCTGACGGCGGTAATACCAAATACCTGGAATTATACAATGCCACCGATGAGGCCATTGATTTGACGGCCTATGCTATTGCCTCAACTGCAAATGCACCGTCCACCGTTGGGGTGCATGAATACTGGAACACATTCAATGAAGGGGCGACAATCAATCCAGGCGATGTTTTCGTTTGGGCGAATGGAGGCAGTGATGCTCAAGTTATCGTGGAAACCGATCAGACAGGGAGTGCTTTCTTCAATGGCGACGACTCATATGCCTTGGTGCTTGGTACCGAGGACAACTATTCCTTTATCGATATTATTGGAAATTTTGAAGGGGATCCAGGCAGTGGTTGGGATGTTGCAGGAGTTTCAGAGGCAACCGCAAATCACACCCTTGTCCGTAAATCATCTGTAACACAGGGCATTGGATACGACTGGGCAGCCTCTGCAGGCACAAATGCTGATGATTCACAATGGATTGTTTACGATGCGAATACTTGGGATTATGTCGGCGCACACGACTTCACCGGCACATGCGGTGCAGCCGTTCCTGGATGCACCAATGAAAATGCTTCGAACTACAACGAAGCGGCAACAACGGATGACGGATCATGCACATTTGATAATGCATGCAATGTCGACGGTGTCGTTGTAACAACAGGAAGTCTTTATTACGATCCCGCAAACTTGAGCATTGAGCCTGGTGTCACGGTGGTTTGGGAAAATGTGGGTGGAACGCACAATGCAAATGGCCTCACCAACACGATTACTGGTGAACCATTTGGCAATCCGGAAGATTTCTTCTTCTCACCTGTAGTGGGCAATCCAGAAGGAGTCTGCATCGGCAGCCACACGTTCAACGTACCAGGCGTTTACAATTACGATTGCAGTGTGGGCAGCCACGCACAACTGGGGATGGTTGGAACCATCACCGTTGGAACAGGAGGTTGCACAGCACCTGCAGCTCCCAACTACAATGAAGCCGCAGATT
>CAJQKK010000225.1 GCA_905478895.1 uncultured Flavobacteriales bacterium
TTCGCTGGGGACGTTTACGTTTGCAGTGACAGCCGTCAGTCAATTTTTCCTCGAAGGTGACTACCGTGAAAGGGTCAGAAACAAACGAATCAAACGCATCATGAAAGCAATGGATCAACACGTTATTGTCTGTGGCTACGGCAGAGTTGGAGAGAAGGCAGTGGAGGAATTACAAGATCACGGCACCGATGTTGTGGTCATTGAATCCGATCCTGAACTCGTCAAGGCGCTGCAGAAAAAAGGACTGCATGTTTTGTCTGGCGACGCAACACGCGATGAAAACCTAATCAATGCCGGTTTGGATCGGGCCCGAGCTGTGATTACAACCTTGCCTGACGATGCGCAAAACCTTTACGTTGTCTTGGCGGTGCGCGAACGACGCAAAGCCATCCTCATCATCAGCCGTGCGTCCCAATTGAATGCAGTGAGCAAATTGCGCGTGGCCGGTGCGCATAATGTGATTATGCCTGACCAGGTGGGCGGAGCGCACATGGCTTCGCTCGTGGCCATTCCGGATGTGGTGGAGTTTTTGGACCACATTCGCATTCAAGGTGGAGATGAAGTCAACCTCGAAGAGGTCGAAGTGCAGCAACTTCCTGAAAGCCTGAGGAGTTTAACATTGGGCGAAATTGATGCGCGCAACCGCATCGGCGTTAATGTCATTGGGTTGCGGCGTGCCAACGGCGAAATGGTCATCAATCCATCGCCCAAAACGGAGTTGCATGAAACCATGAAGCTTTTTGTGCTTGGCGATGCTAAGCAGATACGTTCGTTGAATGAATACCTCGGAATACAAACTCCTGCTTGAGTTGCCGGTCTAGAAGTGCTTCATTTGTATATTCGGGGCAATACGATTAAAACCCCGCAACTTATGCAACGTCTTTTCCAATTTTTGACAGCCCTGGCTGCATCCTTTGTTTCCACAACGGCTTCTGCCGCAACGGTGGATGAGCAAATCAATGCGGTGATGGAGCCACTGACGAATGCGATCATGAAGGTCATTTTCTTCACGGTATCGTTTGGTGATGGGTTGCAGGTTCCTTTCGTTTTGATTTGGTTGTTGTTTGGGGCTATTTTTTTTACGTTTTACTTCAAGTTCATCAATATTCGTGCATTCGGACACGCCCTTGATGTGGTGCGTGGAAAATTTGATGACCCCAACGATGCGGGGGAAGTAAGTCATTTCCAAGCGTTGACGGCAGCGTTGAGCGGAACGGTAGGAGTGGGCAACATCGCCGGAGTGGCCTTCGCGGTTTCGCTGGGAGGTCCTGGAGCTACCTTCTGGATGATTGTGGCGGGATTGCTCGGGATGAGTTCCAAATTCATCGAATGCACACTGGGAACAAAGTACCGTCAGGAAAATGAAGATGGTTCGGTCTCAGGCGGTCCCATGTATTACTTGCGGGATGGATTGGCAAAGCAAGGCAAAGTGCGGCTCGGCAAAGTCTTGGCGGTGCTATTTGCCATTGCATGCATTGGAGGAAGTTTTGGCGGAGGAAATATGGTCCAGATCAACCAAGCCACCAAGCAATTGATTGAAGTCACGGGCGGAGAAGCGTCATTCCTAATGGGCCAAAGTTGGATTTTTGGTGTGATCATGGCAATTTTAGTTGGCTTGATCATCATTGGCGGTATTAAGAGCATTGCCAAGGTCACGGATAAGGTTGTCCCTTTCATGGTTGGAATTTATGTGCTGGGCGCTTTGGTGGTGTTGTTCGCAAACTTCACAGCGATTCCCGGAGCCTTCGCGCTCATCATCTCAAGTGCATTTTCTCCAGAAGCGGCTTATGGCGGCTTAATTGGAGTATTGATTGTTGGTTTTCAGCGGGCCGCATTTTCGAATGAGGCTGGCATCGGTTCTGCATCCATTGCCCACTCCGCTGCGAAAACAAATGAGCCAGTGAGTGAAGGGGTTGTTGCCTTGCTTGAACCATTCATTGATACCGTGGTCATTTGCACCATGACGGCCCTTGTCATTGTCATATCTGGCTATGGAGAAATGGGGCAAGAAGTAGCCTTGGGCTTGGCCAAAGCAAAAGACCTTCAAGCGATTGAATTGACCAGTAGCGCCTTTGCACAAACCATGAGCTGGTTTCCTGTTGTGTTATCGGTTGCCGTTATTTTGTTTGCGCTGTCAACGATGATCAGTTGGAGTTATTACGGATTGAAATCTTGGACATTTTTGTTCGGTGAATCACGCGCCGCTGATATCACGTACAAGGCGATTTTTTGCCTGTTTGTTATTTTGGGTTCAGCGATTTCGGCCCAAAGTGTTTTCGACTTCGGTGATGCGATGATCTTTGCCATGTGCTTCCCAAATGTCTTGGGGCTATACTTTCTCATGAGGGAAGTCAAGGAGGACGTTGCAGATTATTTTCGGCGAATCAAGTCAGGAGACATTAAGCGATACGAATGAAGTTAAATTTTTGAGCCATTGGAGTGAGGAAGAGGAGAGGCAGGGAGCGAATATGGATTGAAATGGCGTTGATGTCTTGGTGTGCATTCGGCGCATACTGGATGCACCTTGAATGGAGGATACATCGAGATTCTGCTGATTTTAAAGGACAAGCGGTGGAGATACTCCTCAACGCTTTGCAAGGAATGGATGCCTCATTGGCTCGAAATGAGAACGCTCAGCACCTGTCGAACGTCCCGGTAAACCCAGCCACGGCGAACCGCAGACGGGAGGTGAAAAACCAAGTGGGTCGAACAAAGGAAGCTGTATTAAATATTAATAAGATGGACAGTGCAGCGCTCGAGGCGCTGCCAAGGATTGGCCCAAAAGTCGCAGGAAGGATTTGTCGGTTTCGCTCGGCACTGGGGGGTTTTCATTCAGTGGAACAGCTCAGAGAAGTTTGGGGGATGCATCCCGATCAAGCAGAAGCCATCATTCCTTGGTTTCACAATGGCGAAGGCGTGTTTCGGTTCTTGTGTTTGAACCAAGCGT
>CAJQKK010000226.1 GCA_905478895.1 uncultured Flavobacteriales bacterium
CTTGCTGGACTTCCTGCAAGGTGGCCTTCATCGTGGTCAATTCTGCCATCAACGCTTGTTGAATTTCCAAAATCGCCTCATCGCTCATTCCTTCCAGCGTGGCGCCAGCACCGTGGTCGTGGTCGTGTCCGTGGTCGTGGTCGTGGTCGTGGTCACATGTGGCGCCTGGCAGCGGCACCACCGTGGATTCCCAATCGTGAAAACGGAGGTCCAGAGCATCCAATTGGCTTTCGACTCGGGCCAATTGCAGGGCGAGCAAGGAATCCCCTTCCTCAAGGCTGGAGGTTATTCGCGCTTCGGCATCGCCCATGGTCAGTTGCAACTCGTCGTGCAATTCAGCCGCAAGTCGGTCCAATTGTTCGTGAATTTCCTTTGCTTTTTGGATGCTCGCACTCGGCGTTGATTCTCCACAACCCACCCAAAGGGCCGCAGTCAATAGAACAGCAGTGCTTGTCGCTAGTATGTTATTATTTCGCATCATCAATCATTTTCAGTTTTAGAATCGTTTGCCCCAGCGGCCGATGGAACGGGGTCGTAACCCGGTTCGCTCCAAGGATGGCAGCGTGCGATGCGCTTGGCTGCCAACCATCCTCCCCTCCACGGACCGAAGCGCTCGATTGCTTCACTTGCATAAGCAGAACAAGTGGGCTGGAAGCGGCAATTGGCCCCCAACAAGGGACTCAATATCCATTGGTACAATCGAATGAGGACCAGCATCAATGCGCGCATCATGGTCGCAATTTACGCCGTTAAAATGGCATGCGCTGAATGGCCATGCCCACAGCCAAGGTTCCGGTGACGGCGCACACAAATACCTGTTGTTCCCGCTGGGTGACGCCTGCGGCCTTCAAAAGGGTTGCAACGGCCAGGCAGACCATCAAAATGAGCAATTGGCCGGCTTCTACGCCCAAATTGAATCGCAGCAATGGCATCACAATGGACCCACCGTCTTCGCGCATCATGCGGAAGAATGAACTGAACCCCAAGCCATGGATCAATCCGAAAACAACCGTAATGGCATAGGCAAGTCCATTGCCCCATGCATGGCGCTTGCCCGCCTCCCGACGCAAATTCCAAGCTGCCGTAAAAGCAATGCTCACGGGGATTAAAAATTCAATCCAACGCCCATCCGCATGCACCCATCCCATGCCGGCAAGCAGCAACGTAATGCTATGCCCCACCGTAAATGCAGTCGCCAAAATCACCACGCGCCCGGCATCTTTCAAGTTGGCCCAAGCCACCAATGCCAGGAGAAACAACATATGATCATAGCCGCCGAAATCCGTGATATGCTCAATACCGAGGTAAAAATCATTCATGGCACAACTGTCTGATATTCCGCCACGCGGAACGCATGTTCATTCCGATCATCGGCTTCGAATGACGCGATATCCCCCATTTCTTTCCAGCCTGCCGTCAAAGCCGCCAGGTCAAAATACGTATCTCCTTCAGGGGCAGCGTCGACGTGCGTGATGAGCAGTCGGTGCACATGATCTTGGGCCATGGCTTCCGCATAAATCTGCCCGCCGCCGATGATGAATAGCTCCTTTACCGCGAGTTGCTTCGCGCGTTCGATTCCAGCTTCAAGCGAATGTTCGATCACCGCGCCAGGCGCTTCAAAGGAGGCATTGCGCGTGATGACGATGTTCGTGCGATTCGGCAATGGCCGAAAGCGTTCTGGAATGGATTCGTAATTGCGTCTGCCCGTGAGCACCGCATGTCCTTTGGTTGTCTCCGAAAAAAACTTCATGTCATCCCGCAAGCGCCAGACCAAATCGTTGTCCCGCCCAATCACTCCGTTGCTCGCAACCGCCACAATGATGGAAATGCGCATGTTTTCGTCCGAAAAAATTAAACAGAGACCGCTGCTTTGATGTGCGGCATTGGATCGTAATTCTCCAACTTGAAGTCCTCGTACGTGAAACCAAACAAGTCCTTCACATCCGGATTCATCCACATGGTGGGAAGTTTTCGTGGCTCGCGGGTCAATTGCTCCCGGGCTTGTTCCACATGGTTGGTGTAGAGGTGAACATCCCCGAAGGTGTGCACAAACTCCCCGGGTTCCAGATCGCATACCTGCGCCATCATCATGGTCAGCAAAGCATAGGAGGAAATGTTGAAAGGGACGCCCAGAAACGTATCCGCTGAACGCTGGTAAAGCTGGCAGTTCAATTTTCCATTGTCCACATGAAATTGGAACAGGCAATGGCAAGGGGGCAATGCCATGTCATCAATAAAACTCGGATTCCAAGCCGAAATCACATGACGACGTGAGTAGGGATTGTTTTTGATCTGATCCACCAACTTCACAATCTGATCCGTGTGGGAACCGTCCGGATTCGGCCAGCTCCGCCATTGGTACCCGTATACTGGGCCCAAGTTTCCCTCCTCATCGGCCCATTCGTCCCAAATGCGAACGCCATTTTCCTTGAGGTAAGCAATATTGGTGTCTCCCTTGAGAAACCAAAGCAATTCATGGATGATGGATCGCAGGTGCAACTTCTTCGTGGTGAGCACTGGAAATCCTTCACTCAGATCAAACCGCATTTGATACCCAAAACATCCGATGGTGCCCGTCCCCGTGCGATCCTCACGCAACGCCCCATTCGACAGAATATGATCCAATAAGTCCAAGTATGCTCGCATGCGACGAAGGTATTTCAGATGCCCGAAGATTCAACCGTACGTTGAAACGACGTGGAAAAAGTGCTGGAATTTGGCCTCAACTGAAGTGGCGGCGCATCCAACTGAGCTTCGAATACTCCGCCACGGGTGTTCCCCACCGGTAAAGTGCGTTGATGAGCAACAAATGCACGATGAGCGCTCCGTGCAACGGCAAAATGTACCACGGCCTCGGCAGATCCACGACAAAGGGGTTGTCCGCCTTCGGAGCTTCCCACATGTACATGTAATTCGCCGTGATCTCGGAAGGGAAATAGGTGTTTAGCCACCAATTAAAAAGTCCCACCACTGTGGTCAATACCGCGACGGAAGCATACGTCCACATCCACCCCCACTTGGGGAATCGAAATCCAAAAGAACGGGCCATGATGAGTGGCATGACCACAATCGCCGAGTGTTTGAAATAGTAATCCAACAGCACCAGCGGCGCATCGCCAATGGTCAATTGCGGCGTGAGCAGCGCGTGTACGCCTCCGATGGTCCCTGTAA
>CAJQKK010000227.1 GCA_905478895.1 uncultured Flavobacteriales bacterium
CCTAAACTTTAGATCCGAGTTCGATTCTCGGCGGGGCTACAAACAACTGACAAACAAGGGTTTAACGTCCCTTGTTTTGTTTTTCAGAGGGACGCGATTTTCGGATTGCAGAACAATTGCAGAACAATTTTCAATTGTATGTTGCGTTTTCCTCTTCTGCGCATATGGGCTATCGTCTATTTTGAAACACGTTTGCTTGTTACTCAAAACGGCAAATCGCCCCGTTTGTCAAGTTCGGGTTCTGTGAAGTGGATGATGCCATCATTCATCGGGGGACAGTGGAGCTCAGAGCAATCTCCTCTCGGGTGGCAATTATTATTTTCTTTAAATGGTCAAAACCAGTCGACCTAGTCCGCCAAACATATGAGCTTTGAGTGTGCGGATTTGCAAAGGTTGGATGACTAGGATAATTCAGAAACGAATTTCAAGAAATTATCTGCACTCCACTTTTGTCCCGTGAGAAGAGAACAATTGATTAGGTATTGATCAAACACTTAGTTCCTAATGAGTCAACTACAAATCGTAGACATCTCTATTTCTTGCCTATTGGAATGACAAAGACTATACTACCCAAACCCATTGAGACTAAACTAGCCTTATGAAGTCCATTCGCCTGTTTGTAAAGGGCTTGGCTTGCATTCAAATCCAATTCCTCGAGGTAGTCATTGTAAATCGAACGAGACTGGATTTTCATCAAGGTGCCAGAAACCAACAACAGACATCCAATTGCTTTTCGGTTGCGCTTTTCCTCATAAGTTACATTGAACGCCCTTTGCGTAAAAAGATCAGTAACTAACAACCCATTTGATGGTAATTCAAAGGTCACCTCATCCATAAACTCCAAATCAGTTTCATTTGAAAATTGAGCCAAAATGGGTTGAGTGTAAATCCCAACCAACCAAAACAAGACCGAAATTCTGAACATTCTGCGAATGTCAGCGTTCGCTTTTAACTTTTTAGGGGGATAATTCATGATCTCATTTTTTGAAAATCACTCGTTCACTTTCTTGCAGCACCAACATGACAGAAGGATGGGTTCTAGTAAGAGTCTTTTTCGAAGTGAATTCCATCAATCGTAAATGAAGCTGTCCCATCTCTGTAAACTGCAATTTTCCCAACATAGTCAAAGAACTCGTTACAAAAGAGCTTACCAGTTTCATCTTCCCAAATTCCACTAAGAACAAGTCCATTGTAAGCATTATAATAAAACCACTGATTGTCGCGGTTTATACGAACTGACTCGGTGCCGGTACGATCCACATATTCTCCAATAGCACGTCTCCTGAATTCGTAAATTCTTTCTTTTTCCTTTTCCTCTGCCTTTTCTCGGGCTGCTGCCTCTTTTTCTGTCAGCTTCATATCCAGGTCTTCCAATTTTGCCGAAACATCGGTGAGTTCTTCGGAGAACTGATTGAGTGAAGACCATGACACCTTGATTGGAAGTATTTCTTGAGCGGCGTATTCGAGTAAAACCTCCAAGTCCTCCTGGATTTCGTCGACCTCCCGTTGTACCTCATAAAACTGGTCGCTGCGTCCCGAACTCAATTGGCCTCTGGACAGTCCAGGGTGATTCGAAAGAGTTTTAACATCCGCTTGAATGGAATCAACCAGGAGCGGATAAATCACCCCTTTGCTCGAGGTAGTTAATGCAATTGGGGTCATGAATTGAACATCGCTGATTTTAGCTCCAGCGAAATGAGGCTTCGAAAGCATGAGAAATTCCGGATTGTTCGATGCGTCATAGATTGAGAAACACTCTACTGACAAGGCATTGTCAACGCCTTGGAGGGATGGATTGATGATTTCAAATTCCGGACCTAAGTTCCCAGTTACTTTTGCATTTCCCGAAGCCAAGAAAATCTCCAATGTCACGTTTGGAAATGACTCACCACCGACATCCGCCAATGAGCAATCCATGACCACGGTATTTTCGCCCGATTGAACCAGCTGACATGAACCTGTATACTCATACTTGGTTGACGACTCGTCCATGGCTTCCTGAGAAATGGAGATGTCCAAATCTTCCAGGTTAAAAACATAACGGCATTGAGGAATGACAACTTTGTTTCCGTTGATGACCATGTCTTCTCCTTGAGCGTTCTTCATGGCGTATGAGGGTTGCACTCCCGAATAGGTGCCATTCCAGGCCGACCCGGGCTCATTGGGATCCTCCTCAATAGTCGAAATCCGCCACTCGCGACCATCTGCGAGGGTGTAAGTATACCTAGGGATTGCATCATCCTCACTTGGAAGAAGAACCCACTGAGGAGCAGAGGCAAGCCCATCGCCAAATGCACTGCTCCATGCTAAGTGAGCTTTGTATTTGTCAGGCATCAACCCTGCAGCGTCTAACAAGTCCAGTGGAATCAAAGCACCACCTGGCAACAACTCCCCACACGAGTCGCAATTCTTGAACACATCTTCCAAAGTGACTTCATTTGGAAGCACCAGCCCATGCCACAATTCTAGTTCTTCATTAGCCTCGGCCTCGTTGAGTTGAATCCACTCCGTCATGATCTTGCTTGCGAGAAGGCACTCCAAGTCCGCAGGTCGACTCCAACTGGAAAGTTCATTCGACCAAAGCTGTTCAAAATCGGAACTTAAAGCTAACTCAGTCAGATCCAGTCCCGCCCCCATTTCCACAAGGGTCTCCCGCCATAGGGTTAAGTGAGATTTGAGAGCACTGGCATTAATTTCTGTTTCATTCCAGGTCACCTTGCTTTGCCAATCAAGAAGGGCATACGAGGCAATGATTTCCGCGGTTGATGGAGCTGTAACCAAGGCCGAACGTGCCCGCTCTGGCCACTGCGCTGTTTGGCGTAAGGCTTCCATCGGTGAATCACTCATAGACCATGTGGAGAGAAATCCAGCTAACGCGTATGGCAAAGCCGAATTGCCCTCCAACGAAGGTATCATGCTCGCCCAATCTGATGTAGATGCCTCGAAAGTCGATTCGATTAAGCCAAGAATGGTTGAGAGTTGGTCTTGTTGAATCGAGAAAGGCTGAGCCTCAATTGTAGAAAATC
>CAJQKK010000228.1 GCA_905478895.1 uncultured Flavobacteriales bacterium
AATAAAATTTACAAAAACATTAAATGAAGCTGATAGAAGGGAAGCAAACGGGAAATTGGGATGTTGCAGGATTTGACGATGAGGTGTCTGTGGCTCAAGGATTTTGGATGGACGACGAGTCAGCATCACATGGCACGCATGTAGCGAGCCTTGCAGCTGGAACATTTAACAATGGAATTGGATTTGGAGGGCTAGCTCCTGATGCAGGCTTAATGCTCATTCAGTTGATGGATGAAGAAGCAGTTATGTCGACTTCCCGGATTGTAGACGCCATGTTTTATGCAATGAATCAAGGGGCGGATATAATCAATTTGTCTTTGGGAAGCCAGTTTGCTCATGCCGAATGGCTGGCTGCCCTGTCATTGGAAGAGCAAGCTATTTTCGCTGAGGAATACTATGTTCAAGAGGGCAAAATGTGGGATGAATTGTTCCATCTTTTTCAAGATGAAGGAGTGATTGTAGTTCAAGCAGCGGGCAACGACGGATATTTGGCCGTGATTGATCCTATGAAGCGAACCGATGCGAGCATCATCGTCGGTGCAACAGGCGAGGAGGGTGACTGGGCTTTCTTTAGCAATTTTGGTGAAGTCGTAGACGTACATGCGCCCGGAGATCTAATCGCTGGCGCAGGAGTCGATGGGAAGATCATCAAAATGAGCGGAACGAGCATGGCCGCTCCGCTTGTTTCTGGATTGGTGGCGGCATTGCTGAGCTTGGAGCCTGAGGCCGATTTACCGCGCATAAAAGATGCTCTTTTGGCTTCATTCGAAACGGGTAAAGAACAATTGAAGTGCGTTCATGCTGGGCGAGCTGCTGAATATTTACTCCAGAAAGACGAACCCAATGCCTAAGTTGACCTCCAATTCTCTCAATGGCTTGGTCTCTGAGCTTTCAGGTTTTCATCAGCATGCGCATCGGTTCGATACCTTGGGTCAAACATTTGGCATTACACCGGCAGAAGGGCTTGAATTCGCTCGCCCCGTATTCAGCAGTGCGAGAAACGAGATGACTTGGTATACGGAGCGTTCTGTGTCGAATGCACGACCGCTCACTACCCTGAGCTCCGAGGAGCGCAAGGTGGCCGAGATGAACTATAACCAATGCCTGAGTGCTGTCCGTCAGCGATTGGCAGGTATGTCGAATGGTGAGAAGCGTTTGGAACAATTCCAAAAGTTTACGCGTCTGCCAGATGTCAGTTCTATCTACGTCCTTTCTAGCGGCCGGGGACATTCCTTCGTTGTTGTCAATTGGGGCATGAGAGATGGTAGCGTCCGAGACGACGGTGAACCAATCGTATCCATTTCATCTGCAGTGCGTGCTATCGATGAGCAGGATGAAACAGCTTTGCCAAATCGTCAACTCTTCATCAAGGTAGGGATTGAGGAGAGATTCAATAAGTTCACCAACAGCATAGGGGAGGTCGATCTAGGTGATTGCCAGAGAAAAACACGAGTTGTTGTGAGTCAACCGCCGCGTGAGTGGGTCAATGAAGCAGGATACAACGAGCAATCATTTGAGGTAGATTCCCAAGCACAACAACCGATGCTTTTCGTTTGGTCGTCCGTTGCTGCTGTCCGCGTTTCCTGCGATGGTCAGCCTGAGGAACAAGGATGGAAAACCTTATTGTTTCAGTCAGGTTCAATGAAAAAGAACTTAAATTTTTCAGAAGAATCAGAGCCCATCATTGAGAACCTCAATGCCGGTGAAGTGTGGTCCATCTCGGGTCAAAATGACGAGGAAGAAAAAGTCCTTCAAAAAGGCCAGGTACAAGAAGGACTTAATCCGATTGTTCTGGATTTTAACCTGACTGGTCCAGAAGAGAAGGAGGAGGAGGAGGAAGACTCTGAATCTGAAGCAAAAGTTCCAACTCCTCCTGAAAAGGGTCCATTGCATTTGCGTTGGGAGAGTTTTTGGGGACGCCCTTTGAAGCAGTTGCCTTTTTCCATTCAAGATGCGGATGGTGATGAGGAACTTTATCTTAAAACAAACGATAGAGGGCATTCAGAAGTTGGAGACTTCTCTTTTGATAGAAAGTACGACTTGGCGACCAAATGGTGGGGGCGTAAGTGGCGGTTTGATGTCAATCATGAACGCGATGTTGCGGAACACGTGTTGCATTTGAAGGCTCCCATTCCCTGGTGGCTCCTGGCGACAATGGGGGCATTGTTGTTGCTCACGTTGATTGGTTTTTGGAGGGTTTCCTACACACCGGAGATTCGATTGGTCAATGCAGAAACTGAAGCGCCAATTCCCAATGGTGTTATTGAATACTTCAACTTCGAGGGTCAACGCCTTGTGGCGTCTTCCGATGAACAAGGGAGAGCAGAATTGCTGGTTGGAAAGCGTCCGTTTTACAAGAGGCTTTTCCAGATGAACCCGTCTACACCTGTGCAGGCTGTTGCGCCTGAGTATGAGCCATCTCGTTCGAAGATGGACGTTCGCACGTGGTATTGGACACAGGATTGGCCATTGGAACCCAGCCATGAAGTCAGCTTGGAAATAGAGACTTATGACGCTGGCAATCAGATTCCCTTGCCCGGGACCTATGTGGAGCTGCGCACCCAACAGATGGACGGTTCAGAAGAATCACTCTTTTTAGGTTACTCCGATGCGAATGGTAAAATAGAAGTGGTTGTGGATGACCGGGACTTCATCGTTTCGAACGCGCAGAAGGCATCTTTCGTCGAGCTCAATAAACTAGCCACAACCGGGAAGGCAATTCTTTCGGGTGATGAAAATGCTGGCAGGATTCGGTTAGCTCCAACAGTGGGTTGTGATGAGAGATATAGTAATGAATCAGGCAGTTCTACTCGTGTTTTTGATTTGGGTAGGGCTGATGTTGATTTCTGTTTTCAGGCATGTAACTACACAGAGATGGATCGGATTGTTGTTTCTGATGCCAATAGACAGGTTCTTTTCGACTTAGATTATTCTACGAATAATGAATTGAATCCCTTTAAGATTAATGACCCTTCAACCTATGAGCAACACATCTTGCACTCATCGACACAAACGGTTTATGTCGAAATCAGAGATGGAGGTACCGATTGGTGGTTCGAATTGAATTGTTCGCAGTCAGGTTGTCTTGAAATATCTCGACATCCTTGGGGAACTGGAAACCCTGTTTAGCATGAAATATCAATATTATCATAACGGTGAATTAAGCCAAGGATTGACTTTGGCCGAACTCAAGAACAGGGTCACCCCCGACGAATTGGTCAAAGATGAAACAGGAAAATGGCAGCCAGCGCAAGATTTAACGGGATGGCACAATGTGGCGGAATCTGCAACGCCAATACAAGAGATGGATATTTCGTCGGTATCAGTTAATTCAACCGAAAATGATACAACCGAATTGCTTCGAAAGGAAGCTGTTCAGTCGGATGTCGTGCCAGATGAATTACCTGAAAAGGATAATTTTAAGTATCAACAGCCAAGTGGATTTTGGAAGTATTTTGGATACGACGATGAATATATTTCAGGAGGTACATATTTGGCGCGGATGATCCTTCAGTCTTTCTTGGCACCTGTTTTTGGGATTGGATTGTACCTCGTTACGGTAACTACCTTCAAAAGGGCACGCTCACTCGGAGCAGGCGGGGGCGCAGGATTCATTGCGTTTCTAATGGTCGCATATTGGATTGTTGTTTATGGAAATTCGATGAATGAATCGGCAAACCGTTACAATGCTTATTACAGATCCGAGCCAGAGACCAATATCGCTCTGGGATTGTTCAGCCTTTTCATGATTGTCATACACTGGTGGCTTACATTAAAAAATTCGCGGGAAATCATGCTTGGAGGACCAAAAGCACTTTTGAGAAGTCTAAAAGTGTACGATCCGAATCACCGTGAGGAGTTATTAAATCTGTTAGATCGAGAACAGGAACTGCGAGACCGAAATGCAATTCCTGAAGAGGTCATGGTGGTCCCTTGTTTAATTCCTAAAAAAGGAGCTGCAGAGTATCAACGTTACTTCGAAACAGAATCGTACTATCTCGCAGTTCGAGATTCAACCACTTATTATGCTCTCCCAGAAATAAACGATGTGGCGAAGCCTAGCAGGCTGATTAAAAAGACCACGGATAGCATGAAGGAATTTGAAGAATTCAAAGAATTGGTATCCTTCAAACGATAAGCCATGGCAGAATATTCATGTAACTCAGCAGAATGCGATGG
>CAJQKK010000229.1 GCA_905478895.1 uncultured Flavobacteriales bacterium
GCGTGCTCCTGTATCCTCGGTAATTTTATGGAGGATGCGCTGGACACTCTGCTCAATTTGCTTTTCGTTCAGCGTACGTTCCTCATCTTGTAGCGTCAATGAGATGGCATAGGATACTTCGCCTTCAGCCAATTTCTCGCCTTCATAGACATCAAATAAGCCCACGCGCTTCAATAGTTTTTTTTCTGCTTTTGCAGCACAATCGCGCAATTGACCAAAGGTCGTTCCTTTTTTCAAAATCAGTGATAAGTCGCGCCGAACGGCTGGGAATTTCGCAATTTCTTGGGCTTTGACGCGCTTTCTCCGACTGAGCTTGGTCAGGATGGCCATGGAGCAGTCTGCCCAGAAAACGGGTTGGTTGATGCCGCATTTTTTCGCGACCTCGCTGCGGATCAGCCCCAATCGACCGAGTGATTGGTTCTGATAGGTCAACTCGATTCCCTCAGAAAACAAGGCCGACTGAAAGGTAGCTTCTTTGACCGCGTGCGACGCAATTCCCAAACCATCAAGCATGGCGTATACCTCGGATTTGATGCTGTAAGGCGTAGCCATATGTCCCGCATTGTTCCAATTTTCAGGAGCTGTTTTCCCCGTCTGCCACAGTCCAATGCGCTCTTTTTCAGTGTAACGATGGGAGGCATTGGTCGCCTCATTTTCCGCATTTTCTTTGTGTTCATAAACCCGTCCAATCTCAAAAAACCGCAAGTCAGGACGTTGGTGATTGCGGTTGTGTGCAATGGCCTCGAGTCCTTGAAAAAGCAATGATTGACGCATGACACCTAAATCTGAACTCAGGGGGTTCATCAAGGCGATGCGCTTGCTGGGGTCCCAGCCGTCTGATTGTTCTCCAAAATCCTCGGTATAGGAAGAGCGGGTCATCGAATTGCTCATGATCTCTTGAAACCCACGGCTTACCAACACATTTGCCAGTTGCAAACGAATGGATTCTTCCGCCACTCCTTCTTGATGTTGAGCCGTAGAATTCATGCGTGCTGGCAAGGGAATCTTATCAAACCCGTAAATACGCAATACCTCTTCGATTGCATCGGCGGGACGTGTTACATCCTTTCGATAAGGAGGTACTTGCAAAACCAGTGCTTCCGGACGCTCTTCCACGATGGTGATGTCGAGATCGGTGCAAATGGCCTTAACAGCGGTTCGGTCTAAGGAAACACCAATCAGCCGATCCAAGGCTTCCCATTCTAATACAATGGTCGCACCTTTCGGGAGTTCAGCGGCACTGACTTGTTTCACTCCGACCACGGAGCATTCGGTCCATTCTTGCAGTAGGTGTGCCGCTCGTTGGAGGGCGAGCTGAATCAATTCGGGGTCAACGCCACGTTCAAAACGGAAAGAAGCATCGGTGGAAAGTCCATGACGCTTCGCCATTTTACGGGTCACGACGGGGTCGAAATAGGCTGATTCCAGAACAATCCGTTGGGTGGTTTCACTCACGCCACTTTGGTCTCCTCCGTATACACCTGCGAGGCACATGGGGCCATCTGAGTCCGCAATTACTTGGTCTTCGGCATGCAGTTCTCGTTCCGTCCCATCGAGGGTGGTGAGTTTTTCACCCGCCTTGGCATTCCGGACGGTGATTTGATTGCCACGGATGGCGTCTGCATCGAAGGCATGCAGCGGTTGCCCGAGTTCGTGCAATACAAAATTGGTCGCATCAACGACATTGTTTTGCGGTTGAACACCAATGGCGCGCAAGCGTCGTTGGGCCCATTCGGGAGAAGGGCTTATTGTGATGCCTTCGAGCAGCATTCCGCAGTAGACGGAGCATCCTTCGGGGTGGGCAACGTCAATCGAAAGCTCGTTCGTTAGCGCTTTTGGCCAGGGTGCCACGCTCGGCAGTTGCATGGAACCAACGTTTTCGGACGTGCCCTCTACTGTTTCATGGAGCAATCCGGCGCGAAGATCTCGGGCAACGCCCCAGTGGCTCATGCCGTCGGTTCGATTGGGAGTCAGTCCAATCTCTAACACCCAGTCGGACTGGAGGTTGAACACTTCAGCAGCGGGTGTGCCGGGTTGCCACTTGGCGTCGAGTTCGATGATTCCTTCATGTGATTCTCCGAGTCCGATTTCGTCTTCGGCACAAATCATTCCCATGGAGACCTCTCCTCGAATCTTTCCTTTCTTGATTTTGAAGGGCTCTCCGTCATTGGGATGAAGTGTGGTGCCGACCGTGGCGACAATCACCCTTAAATCGGCGCGCGCATTGCTTGCTCCACAGACAATTTGCAGCAGCTCTTCCTCCCCAATATTTACTTCGCAGATTTGCAGCCGATCGGCGTTTGGATGCTGCCGGGCAGTCACGATTTGGCCGGCAACAAGGCCTACCAAACCACCCGGAATGGATTCGACCGAAGCAACGCCTTCTACTTCGAGGCCGGTCGCAGTGAGCACAGCTGAAGCTTCCTCAATGGAGGAGCGGACAGGTAGCATTTGGTTCAACCAATCAAAGGAGATTTTCATGGGTCGCTTATTGGTGGTGCAAAGTTAGCAGGACTCTTCGGCTGGACATCATGAACGACACGCTTTTTGGCAATCTCCTGAACGCTTTTCAACGATTCAAAAAGAATGTTGAGTAACTTCGCCCTCCCAAAATCATTTGGATTGCGGGAATTGCATCGGGATGTAGCTCAGTTGGTAGAGTACGCGTCTGGGGGACGTGTGGTCGCTGGTTCAAGTCCAGTCATCCCGACAAAAAAGAAGAACCCGGAGCGTTGGCTCTGGGTTTTTAATTGAATTCAAGCGTTTATACGCGCAACATGGATTACGCATTTGAACAACAATGGGGCCGTTTGGTCCAGAAAATGGAGGATCGTTTTGGCGAGCCTCCTGACCTCACGACGATGATTTTTACCGTGGGCCTGCAAGAATGTGGACAAGGTTTTCGCACATTTAAGAAAGATGAAAAGCTGGAAGTGATGCACGTGGGCGTTTGCACGCTTCTGGCCCCGATGGGATTTTACGAGGAACTGGGCACGGACGAGGACGGGTGGCCACACTTTGAAAGAACAGGAGAAATTCCTGCCGTATCAAAGGAGGAGCAAGAATTGCTCATGAAACGCGCACTGTTGGAGTATTTCGCCGCTTGGATCGCGGTTTAGAATCTCGGATGACCTGACATTTCTGTCTTTACTCGATATAAACCGTCGCCTCATTGGTCAGCTCTTCCTCAATTTTGATGAGGCCTGTTCCGAAGAGCGCAGCTTTCGAAGCTTCAATGTCTAAAACGGCAAATCCGGCTTGCCCTTCCACATAGAACGTAGAGAAATTGAAGCTGACGGTTCCTGCGGCGTTCGTTACGGCTGTTGTGTCAAACCGGGGCTCACCGACAAAATCTTGGTCTACGGAACCAAATGCAAACAAGCGAACCGACGCGCCTTGAACCGGAGCTCCGAGTTCATTTAGAACGACTACGTTGGCGATGGTTTCTTCAACTTCGTGGCAACTTGTGGCTAAAAAGATGAAAGAAGTCATCAATAGGGTGAGAGAAAGGGTCGCTTTTCGCATCGGGTCTTCTAACTTTGCAGGGCAGTGAACCCCAAATATCTTCAAAAAGTCATGAAATTCAAGTTTCTTAAGCAACATACCGCATTATTTGTGATCGCAACGTCTCTGTTTGTCGTCGCTGGGTGCAATGAAAACACGGAATCTCAGGCGGAAGCATCCGAATCTTCGACTGCCCTGAGCCGCCAAGTTCGAATTGAGACAAGCTTCGGTGATATGGTGGTTGAATTATCTGACAGCACGCCTGCACACCGCGATAATTTCATCGAATTGGCTTCTACAGGCTTTTACGACAGCTTGCTTTTTCACCGGGTAATCAAAGGTTTTATGGTTCAGGGGGGGGATCCGAATAGCCGTGGAGCAGACTTGTCCCAGCGTTTGGGCATGGGTGGCCCCGGATACAAAGTTCCTGCGGAAATCAGGAAAGATCACTTGCACTTCAAAGGAGCATTGTCTGCAGCGCGGCAAGGAGATCAAGCAAATCCGGAGCGTGCTAGCTCAGGCAGCCAATTTTACTTGGTTCACGGGCGAACGTTCAATGAAGCCGAATTGGCGAACATTGCGGCACGTGCGGATCGCGCCAATGAGCAATTCAATCAGAATGAAAAGTTTGAATACTCGGAAGAAACGATCAAGCGGTACATGGAAGAAGGAGGCGCCCCGTTTTTGGACAACCAGTATACCGTATTTGGTCAGGTGATTTCAGGCCTCGACATCATCGATTCTATCGCCGCCGTGAAAACAGGCGCGGGTGATCGACCAATGGAGGATGTGATCATGACCATGGAAGTGATTCGTTGATCATGGAACTAAAAGAGCAAATTCTGGCCTACCTGAGCGAGATTGATGGCAAAACACTGTCTAATTCCGAGGAGGTCGAGGAGTTTCGAATTGCTTGGCTCGGTCGAAAAGGGATCCTGAAGGATACCATGGCGGCATTCAAGGCGGCTCCAAACGACCAGAAGCGTGAACTTGGCCAGCTCGTCAATCAGCTGAAGAATGCGGCTGAAGGCCTGGTGGCGAAGGGTGCACAAGGAGACGAAGGAGGTGAATCTACCAATGAGATTTTGAACGATTGGACCCGGCCAGATGGCGGCATTCCATTGGGAGCGCACCATCCGTTGAGTGTCGTTCGCCGTGAAATTATTGGGATCTTGGAACGGATGGGATTTGTGGTGACAGAAGGTCCAGAAATCGAGGACGATTGGCACGTATTCAGTGGGCTCAATTTCCCAGAGGAGCATCCGGCACGCGACATGCAGGACACATTCTTTGTCGATAGAAAGCCTGACATGCTCCTGCGAACCCACACTTCTTCTGTCCAGGTGCGTGAGATGGAACGACGCGATCCTCCCATGCGGATCATGATGCCAGGACGGGTGTTTCGGAATGAGGCCATCAGCGCGAGAGCGCATTGCATGTTTCACCAAATCGAAGGATTGTACATCGATGAAGGAGTGTCATTTGCTGACCTGAAGCAAACGCTGCTGCGCTTTGCTCAGGAATTTTTTGGGGCGGACACGAAGATTCGTTTGCGACCCTCTTACTTTCCTTTCACGGAGCCAAGTGCCGAAGTGGACGTGTATTGGGGATTGAAAACGGAAGTGGATAAGCGCATCACCAAAGGGACCGGATGGTTGGAAATTTTGGGATGCGGAATGGTTGATCCAGCGGTGTTGGAAGCGTCGGGCATTGATTCCAGAAAGTATTCCGGTTTTGCCTTCGGAATGGGGGTGGAGCGCATTGCGATGTTGAAGTATCAAATCGGTGACTTGCGGGCTTTCTTTGAAAGCGACATGCGCTTTTTGAATCAGTTCCAGGGGGAATACTAATCCCTATTCGGAGAGGAACTCAGGCGAACGGCAAGGTCAATGTGACCTTTTCTTCAATCGGTGAAATGCGTTCTACTTGTATTTTTCCAGCGATTTTTCGGAGCTGTGCATGGAGTTCATTCCAGCGAGAGGAGGCGAGTGCATCCTTGCCGTGAAAGAGACCTTGCATTGCTTTTGAAGCCTCGGTGTGATTGCTGCTCAGGCAGAATTTCCAATGGGAGGTCTCAGCCTCCACTTTTATGCGAATGGCGTCTTCTTCATTCGAAATTTCTGCCAATCCGCGTAAGAAGTTGCGAATCACAACCCGCACATCTGGCCCTACCGAGAATTGGACATTTTCGTCCAAGGTCCAATTCATTTCGGTCCGAATTTCTGCGTCCAGGGCGTTGAGGAAGGATTGAATGCTCTGGGATCTCAAGTCTTCATCACGCTCAAAAACAAAGTCGCCGTTGGGCATTAAGCTGCTGCTTCCCAACTCCTGGTTCTCTTCATTTTTGGGCCTGTTTGAATCAGCTCTTTTATTCTTCGTATTGGGCAGGCGATCGGTTGGAACCAAGCTTCGCAGGCGGATGATACGTCGACGTTCTTTTCGAAGGGCTGCATTCAATACTCGATGGCTTCGGGCATTGGCAATGAGACCAATGCCTAACAGCGCTGCGAGCCACGGCCACAGGCCATAGGAATTGGAGGAAGACGGGGCCGTGTTCAACCCCATTACAGCACGATCAAATGGATCTGGCTCGGGTAAAAACCGCTCGGTGAAACTCTGAATCTCCCGGATCGGTTGGGACTGCATCGCTTCGAAAAGGCGAATGTTGATTTGGTCCACCTCCATCATGGCAGCCAATGCCTCCCCCTCATTTCCACGTTGATGTTCGAATTCTGCGCGCTGCCTCAGGGCTTCAAGAAGCAATGCGTCCTGTTGGGCGATACGCGCCTCTTTGATGGCTTCGTGCAAGGCAATAATCACGTCCAAAGGGCGGTGCATTTTCTGTGCGGAATTGGCCATCCTCAATTGGGCGAGGGTCATTGCCGTTGCATCGTTCCGATCAGTCTGTGCTAAAATGCGCTGAGCCCAAGTCAAGGCAGCGGCATCGTTCCCTTCGGAAGCGATGATCATTTGGATTTGTTCTCGGAAATCCTGTGCCAAACCGTTGGGGATTTGATTCGCTTCTTTTTCGAAAATGGAAGTGAGTGAATCTGCGCGAGGGCCCCGCATGATGTACTCGAGTTGAATGGACTGGCTCAACCATTCCATTCGCTTCTCCGCTGGGATGAGCGTGTTCTCCATGGCCAAGCACTTGAGGATGCATCGGCTTGCCTCCTCCCAATTTCCACTGATGAAATGCAGATTGGCAATGCTTGACTTGAGTTCCCAATTGTCCGGTCGCAACTTAATTTCGCGCATCAAGATGGCAATGGCCTTTCCCTCTTGCTGCAATTGCATCCAAAGATTTGCTGCGAGCTTTGATTGCTGAAGCCGATTCTCCTCGCTGCAGGCGAGCAACCCATCTTGGGTGAGGCCTAACGTTCTTTCTGCAAGGGTGTAATTTTGACTTTGAACATGAATGTTGGCAATTCCAAGCCGAGCACGGGCAACTTGACAAGGGTCGAAGGATCGCTCTTCAGCGCCACGGTACATTGCCAACGCAGCAACAGGACGACTGGATTCGAATAGCGAATCTCCGCGAAGAAGCATGCGCTCAGCTTCGTTGGCTTCTCTGGAAAGTACGGGTGCTTTTTGGGCGAAAATAGCTCCGAGTTGGGCGAGGCAAATAGAGGCCAACAGGAACAGATTTCGAGTAAAAAGCATGGTACAAACTACCCATCAAACGGGCCCATTATTTCTCGAATCAATGGAATTGTTCACAGACTGAGGCGCAAAAATGGCGCTCACTCAATCGTTCCAAATGACATCCAGCAAGGTGTTTCCAACGGCCTCGAGTGTAGGCTTACTGATCACGCGCATGTTGTCCTGGTGGGTGTGATGAAAAGGGCCATATCCCATGGGTAAGACCTGCACCTGATAGTGTACGATGTTGGCAGAGGGAACACCTCCGAGCTGGGAGACAAACAAATTGTCGTCCACGGTTTGGGGCGTCACATCGCTTTTGAAATAATTGCTGTACCCCAAATCTGAAGCGGCTTTCCAGATTTTGCGCACAATGGATGGGGCAAAGGCCATTGAGGTGCCTTCCCGGTTGAAAACGGCATCTTTCGCACCAACCATATCCAGGAGAATGCCATACTTCGCTTGGTATCCAAATTTGTGCGGTTGATTCGCCCAGAATTGACTCCCTAAGCACCAAGTGGTAATGCTGCCGTTTCCAATATTCGCCCATTCTGGAGCACCGTAGTCTTCTGCATCAAAAAAGATCACATCAATTCCTACATCAAGGGTTGTATCTGCTCCAAGAATACGTGCGACTTCTAGCAACACGCCCACGCCGGAACCGCCATCATTCGCTCCATCAATGGGTTCGCGGATGCGGATGGTGTCTTTGTCAGCGAAGGGCCGCGTGTCCCAGTGGGCATACAACATGATTCGCTCTTGATTTTGAGGACGAAATTGCCCAATGATATTCCGCATTTCCAACACAGTTCCGTCGTATGCCCGAACACGACCGGGTTGTTCAATGACCTCTGCCCCATGTCGCGTCAATTCGTTTGCGAGCCAATCGCCACAAGCAACGTGCTCTTTGGAGTTGGGAACACGGGGTCCAAAGTCCACTTGCGATTGAATATATCCGTATGCTGAATCGCTGCTGAATGCAGGTGCTTTGATGCGTTCAACTGCCATTTGCGTGGCAGGCCGCTCTTCGGTTTCACCGGCACAACTTACCAGCATATATGCGCTCAGCAGCAGCCCCATTTGGAAGGGCGCTATCAACCGTGTCATTCGCGGTCCCATGTGCTGCCTTCTTTTCCGTCCTTGATGGTAACGCCCAATTCGCTCAACGCATTTCGAATGGCGTCAGCCGTCGACCAATCCTGATTGGATTTGGCTTCACTTCTCAGGTTTACGAGGAGATCGAGCAATGGGCCAGTTTCATTTGATTCTTCGGTTTTAGCGCCTCCCTCGACTTCGAGGCCAAGGACGTCAAAAACGTAACCGTCAATCATTGATTGGAGGGCGTCTTTTTGGGTTTTGCTGATGGCCAGTTGTCCGTCTTGAACTTTGTTGATCAACTTGACCGCATCGAATAAAACACTGATTAGAATCGGCGTATTGAAGTCATCTCCCATTGCAGTAGCGCAACGATTGGAAAGCTCATCGATTTTTGCCGCTGCATTGTCCTTGTCCGATGTTGCCGGAATTTTCTTGAGTGTTTCCAACGATTTCATTAAACGCTCAAGCCCTTTCTCTGCTGCTTGTAAGGCAGCATTGGAGAAGTCCAAGGTACTTGCATAATGCCCTTGCAGCATGAAGAATCGCACCGTCATGGCTGAATAGCCTCGTTCGAGCAAGGGATGACTGCCTGAGATTAACTCCTCGGGTGTGAATCCGTTGCCTTCTGACTTCGCCATCTTCCGGCCATTGACCGTCAGCATGTTTCCATGCATCCAATACTTCACGGAATTTCCGTCACCGGTTGCCCCAGCGTTTTGCGCAATTTCGCACTCGTGATGTGGGAATTTCAAGTCCATTCCTCCACCATGAATGTCGAATGCGTTGCCTAAGTATTTGGTGCTCATCACGGAGCACTCGAGGTGCCAGCCTGGAAACCCTTCACTCCAGGGTGACGGCCATTTCATCAGATGAGAAACGTCTGCCTTTTTCCATAAGGCGAAGTCCAAGGGGTCGTTTTTTTCGTCTTGTCCATCGAGGACGCGCGTGTTATTGAGCAGGTCATCAATTTTTCTCCCGGACAGCTGACCGTAAGGGAAATCCTGGCTGAACTTGCGCACATTGAAGTAGACGCTGCCGTTGGATTCATATCCGTAGCCGCGTGCGATGATTTGTTTGATCATTTCGATCTGTTCCACGATGTGGCCTGTCGCGCTTGGCTCAATGGAAGGGCTTTTGATGTTGAAGATGCGCATCACATCATGGAAATCATTGGTGTACTTCTGTACGATTTCCATCGGTTCAAGGTTTTCGAGCCGTGCTTTCTTGCCAATTTTATCTTCTCCATCGTCCGAGTCCCCGGTCAGATGACCAACGTCAGTGATGTTTCGTACATAGCGCACTTGGTAGCCCAGGAAAATGAGGTACCGGTAGACAATGTCAAACGTGAGAAACGTCCGGACGTTGCCCAAGTGCACATTGCTGTATACCGTTGGGCCACAAACGTACATGCCTACATAAGGCGCATTCAAAGGAGCGAAGCGTTCCTTCTCCCGGGTCAGGCTGTTTTGAATATAAAGGGGCGTATGGTCGGACATAAAAAGGGGGCGATGTCTTGTGTGATACGAGCGATGTTCAGAGGATGCGCAAGTTGCTTGCAAAGTAAATCAAACCAATCGACGAATCGGATGAATTTCCATCCAGATCTTCTGTTCTTGGCTTACCCGATTCAAGACTCCAATGTTTCGTTTCTCGTTGATATGGCATCGAGCATAAGCCCCGTCATGTCGTCAATCGTGATACGCGGCTGCCATCCCCAATCCCGGTTCGCAGCAGAATCGTCAATGCTCGAGGGCCAGGTCGCTGCAATGGCCTGCCGCTGATCCGGGGCATACTGCAATTGAAACTGGGGTCTTTGCTGCCGAATACTCTCTCCGACTTCACTCGGCGTGAAACTCATGGCTCCCAAGTTGTAGGATGTCCGAACCGTGATTTTTGATTTTGGGGCGCCCATGAGCTCCAATGTACCGCGCACTGCATCGTCCATGTACATCATGGGCAAGGCTTGGTCAGCTCGCAGAAAGCAGGTGTAGGGCTCGTCTTTGGCAGCATAATGATAAATATCCACGGCGTAGTCTGTTGTGCCTCCTCCCGGCACGGAACGGTGCCCTATGAGGCCTGGATACCGAACACTTCTCACATCTACGCCGTATTTTTCATGGTAATAACGGCACCAGAATTCACCGGCTTGTTTGCTGATTCCATAAACGGTCGTTGGATCGAGGGGGGCGTCTTGCGGTACGCGATTTTTGGGTGTGCTTGGACCGAAGACTGCGATGGAACTGGGCCAAAAAAGACGTGTGATCCAACCTTCTTTCGCGGCCTCCAAAACATTCAAAAGCGATTGCATATTCAAATCCCAAGCCGCCAGAGGCTTCTTCTCACCGGTGGCACTGAGCATGGCCGCCAAATGATACACCTCGTCGTATCGACCTTCCTCGAGAATTTTGGATAACGCACCTTCATCCTTAGCGTCCAGGTGCAAAAATTTGCTGCGCATGACCGCCTCATTGTCTGGAACTCGGATGTCGGAAATGTCCACAGATTCAACGCCGAATTCCTTTTGCATAGCCAGAACCAGTTCTATGCCAAGTTGCCCTGCAGCGCCGATGACGAGACGTCGTACCATGTTTACGAAGATAAGATATTGTGGACGGAGAACACCATGTACTTTTGTGGGTGTGAAAAAGTCATCTGATTTTCCAGCGCACGACAACGCCGCATTCGACTATGATTTGCCGGACTCGTTCATTGCATTGCACCCCGCAGAACCCCGCTCGGATGCGCGGCTTTTGGTCTGGGATGGCGAGGATGTAAATATGGAGCATCGTTTTGCGGATTTACCCCATCTTTTGCCTGCCGGATGTCAGCTTTGGATGAACGATACTCGCGTCATTCGTGCCCGACTTTTGCTGCAGAAAGAAACAGGCGGACGATTGGAAATTTTTCTACTGGAGCCGTTGGACCAGTCAATGGAACAATCCCTTGGTTCAATGAAGCCCGTTCGCTGGCGCTGCATGGTCAAAGGGGGGAAAAAGTGGAAATCTGGAACGGCCGGTGTCAAGGTAGAAGATGCTGCCGGGTTGTGGGAAGTGCATGCGCATCGGATCGGTATGGAGGAGGGCATTCGCCATGTTGAATTGGAGTGGAAATTCACATCTTCCTCAACGGGACAGCCAACCGAAGTCATGTTTTCGATGCTACTTGAATCCCTGGGCCGCATGCCATTGCCCCCATACATGCGCCGACCCGATGAGCCCGATGATGCAGCGGATTATCAGACGGTTTACGCGGAAGTTCCGGGTTCGGTCGCCGCTCCAACGGCCGGATTGCATTACGATGCAGCCTTGTTGTCGGCGTTGAGTGCTGAGAATTCGTTGCATGCCGTGACATTGCACGTAGGAGCAGGAACGTTCAAGCCACTTGGGGAAGGAGAGGTCAAGGAGCATGTGATGCACGCTGAGAAGTGCACGGTTTCTTATGACAGTGTCAAAGCACTTGCGCAGTCCAATCAGAATCGGATTGCCACCGGTACGACGACCCTGCGTACGCTGGAAAGTCTCTATTGGTTGGCACTGAAATGGCGGAAGAATGGCCTGCAACCGTTGGTACTGGGCCAGTGGGAATGGTGCAATGAGCTATGCGCGGCAGAGGAGGAGTTGGAGTGGTCCATGGAAACGGCTATGCAATGGCTGATTCAAAAGTTGGATGGAAGGGATTGGGAATTTGAAACGGCAATCATGATGGCGCCGCCGTACCGGGTTCGATCGGTTCAGGCGTTGATCACCAATTTTCATATGCCTCAAAGCACACTGCTTTGCCTCGTCTCATGCGCGATTGGCGAAGATTGGCGTGGGATATACGAAAAAGCCAAACGGGAGAATTTTAGATTTTTAAGCTATGGCGACGGGAGCTTGCTGCAGGTTTCTCCCTTTTTCGAGTAACAAAAAAAGGCCCCCAAATCGGAGGCCTTTTTTCAAGTGCGCTAGGCGCCAATCAGTTGCGGTTGTCCGTCAGCTCAGCTGCATCCAACATAGCGTTGGAAATGCGTTGCGTTACTGCGCCACGTGCTCGGGCGAGTAAGCTCGTTTGCTCAGACAAGAAGTCGCTTTTTTCCGCCGCTTCAGTGGATGAAGTTGGAGCAATTACCCAAACACCATTTTCTCCGACAATTGGCATGGAGACCTCCCCATTGGCAATGGCAAACGCACGTCCGACCACTTTGGGTTCTGGTTTTGCTCCTGCGGCAGAAACAGTAGGAAATTTCAACGCAATGTTCGAAGCGGCCTTCACCGATGAACCGATCGCTGTCGCGATTTCATCCAAAGAGCCCTCGTTCATTTTCGAGGCGTATAGCTCGCCTTTGGCTTCCTTGATTGCTGCGGTTCGCATTTCTTGTTCTACAGCAGCAAATTCAGGTTCGCCTTGCATTGTAATCATGTCTAGGTGGGCAACGACATAGTTTTTGTCGATCAGGATGGGATTGGAAACTTCCCCTTCTTCGGCGTTGTAGGCCCATGAAACCAGTTCAGCTGCATTGCGCAAACCTGAAATCGATGTAGCTTTTCGAAGCACCTTGTCTGCTGTGCTCGTCGCATAACCCGCCTCGCTTGAAGCGGTCATGAATGCCTCGCGTGAATTGGAAGCAATTGCAAATTCGCTCGCGGCACTGTAAGAGTTCCGAGCAGTCTCTGCTGAAGGAACAATGACACGTTCAATCATAGCCACACGAACGCGCTCAATGGCATCGGTGTGCTCCATCACTTCAATAAGATGCACGCCGAATTGGGTTCGGACAGCACTGATTGAACCGGGCTTGCTTTCGAAGCAGAAGTCCTCAAAGGGTTTCACCATACGTCCCCGAGTGAAGAAGTCATAAAAACCTCCCGTAGCCTTTGATCCGGGGTCTTCTGAGAAGCGCTCCGCCAAATCCTCAAAGGACGCTCCGCGGCGCAAGGCACGTTTCAAGCTGTCTGCTCGTGCAACGAGGGCGTCCATTTCTGCGGCATCCTGAGGGTTATCCGCTTTGAGCAGGATGTGGCGGCAAGAAGCGCTGTCGGGCTCAGAAAAGAATTCCATGACCCGCGCCAGTTTGTACGATTGCTTTTTCAAGTAAGGCCCCACAAAATCACCCGGTTTTGCATTGAAAAGGGTCGACTCGTTCAGGTCCGTCTCAACGTCTGCAGACTTCAATACGGTTGCTGTGAATGCCTTTTCGTTCGCAGTAGCTACAAATTCGCTATCGCTCAACGCAGAAGAACTCCAAAGGCCTTTTAATTCACTCAAGTCCGACTCAATGGCTTCCGCATCTTCTGCAGAGGCAGCGAGCGGGATGCGGGCAAACGTAATGGTGCGTCCGGTTTTCTGCTCGTAAGCATCGTCGCCTTTGTGCGCTCGGTAATAAGACTTCACATCGGCATCCGAAACCGACACTTCGCTGTCGTCAATGTCGTTGAATGATTTGAATGCGTAATTGAAATTGACTTTGTTGTTGGCGGTCACAAAGTCGTACTTTCCTTCCAAGGCATTGGTGTAGACTCCAGAGGAAACCAAGTTGTCAAACTTCTCCCGCAAGCGCTTCGAAACAATCAATCGCTTGTACGACATGAAATCTGCTTTGCCCTGAGGCGTTGCTAGCATCGCACCAAAATTCTGCTGCCAAAACTGCTTGTTTTCAGCATTGGAGTAGAATGCACGATTCATGTAGGGTGAGTATCCTGAACCAAAGAGCATTTCTTGGAATTCTTCATCGCAAACTTGAAGGCCCAAGGCATCAAAGTCGTCCCCAAGCACAATGTTTGAGGTCAGGTCATTCCAAACTTCGTCTCCCAATTGGTCGCCGCTGAATCCGAGTCGGCGCCGCTCCTGCAACTCTGATTGGTATTCCAGCGCAGTGATAGCGATTCCATCGACTTCTCCCACGTCTCGGTTGGTTCCCTGGCCCATGAGTGCCATCACAGCATCATAGGGGACCAAAAAGCCTAACATTCCAATGCCGATCATCACGATCAATAGGCCTTGGCGGTTTCGGATTTGCTGAATCATTGACATGGTATCATTCTCTTTTTTAAAGGTTTGCGAAGATAAGGGAAATCGTGCAAAGACACACGCAGTTCACCGTTGCTCGGTTGTACGTTGAATCCATTTCGAGGGTTTCACCCGGTTGGGGGGTCCGTTTGTGTAACGATTACCGTCTTAATTTTGCTGCTACCCACTTGTTCGACGGTGATGGTGCAGTGCTCGAATCGCAGGGTAAATCCGGCATCTGGAATGTCTTCTGCATGGTGCAATACGAGTCCGCCCAAGGTCTCGTAATCGTCCAATTCAGGCATGGAAAGTCCATATTTTTCATTGAGCTCCTCCACATGGAGCCGCGCGGAAAACTGCCAGCGACCCGATTCGAGTTCATCTTCGATCAGTTCTTCGGTATCGTGCTCGTCTTCAATATCACCGATCAACTGCTCCATGATATCCTCCATGGTCAAGATGCCAGATGTTCCCCCAAACTCGTCGACAACAATGGCCAAATGTCGTTTGCGTTGAATGAACCGTTTGAGCACGTCATCGGCAGGCATGGGCTCAGGGACCACGAAGGTGGGGTGAAGAATGCTTTTGACCGATTCGGGATCTTTGAACAAATCTTTGGAGTGGACATACCCAATAGTTTGGTCAATGTCATCTCGGTAAATGACAATCTTCGAAAGGCCTGTGCTGATAAAGAGCGACTTCACTTCTTCCAACGGGGTTTCTAAATCCACGGCAACGACTTCATTTCGAGGCACCAAACAGTCACGGGCCAGCACTTTATTGAACTCAAGTGCATTTTGCATGATTTGCAACTCGTGCTCTAACTCTTGCTCGGGCTCCATGCGACCGCTCATTTCTCGGATGAAATGATCCAAATCGGTGGCGCCCAATTGTTCGTTGCGTGCTTCATCGGATTGTGCGGACCTTCCAATTAACTGGATTGAGAGTTTACTCAATGCGACAACGATGTACCCGGGCACCATGAGCACATAGTGAATGATCAGGAGGGGTGCGGCGAAAAACTTCAGCCAGAAATTCGCATTCGCATGAAAAAGAGCTTTGGGGATGAATTCGGCTAGGACCAAGATCACGGCCGTTGTCAGGGCGGTTTGTGTCGCTAACACAGCAAATGGATTGGCTGCAACCGTCCAGTCATTCACTTGGAAAATGGCATTGCTGATCAACGCTCCCGATTCAAGTCCGCAGAAGACCAGGGCGAGGTTGTTGCCAACCAACATGGTTGCGATGAACAATTGGGGGCGAGCCGCCATGTGCGCTAGAATTTTGCCTTGCCACGTGCTTTTGGAGTCAAGCTCCAGTTGCAATCGATTGGCCGATACGTAGGCAATTTCCATTCCAGAAAAAAAAGCAGAAGCCAAGAGCGAAAGGCCAATAGTGAGCAGCGTACTGGAGGGATCGGGGTCCATGGGAAGTGTCTAGTGCAAACCTAATAATAATGCGTCAACTCAATGCCGCTCCATTTTTTTTCGAAAATACCGTCGGAACGCATACCAGGCCGCTGCGATCAGCGGCAAAACCACAAGTTGTTTCCTTTCTTCCCAACCGTCTTCAAGGATGAACCACGTTGTCGCGATCGTGCAAGCAGCAATGACCAACAACCAGAATTTCTCTGCTGTTTTGTTGATTTTCACGAGTGTTTCTTGGTCCATGGCCATGGATTCTATTCAATTGAATTTTTCGGTTCCTTCCAAAATAATCTCTCCTTTTGGCTGGATGATTTGGTAGTTTTCAAAACGACCATCGGACTCCAATCCCTCGCCTCGCAGTACTCCTTGCTCGCTGGTGATGGTGACGGGACGGTTGGTCCAAACGCGGTTGGAGTCTTCAGCCCAAACCAAGTATTCGGTTTCCAAAACGTCACCTTTACGGTTGCTTAGGACCACCTCATGTTCCGCGACCAAGCGTAAGTTTTTTTCATCAAGCGAGGCCCACTGCGCTTGCAAATGGGCCTCATGATTGGCCTCATTTCCATCAATAAAAAGTTCCATTCCTTTCCGCACTTCCACGAGGTCTTCTGGCGATTCCGCGGACCCCCCTTCAATGCGTGTCATTTCACCAGCCTTCAGCACATGAAGCGTATTGCCACGTTCTGAATAGGTGAAGGTGCCATTGATGACGCGCTGCATCGGAGGGTGCTCAGCTGCTTGGATTTCGGATACTTCTTGATCCGAATTGGAACAACCCGCTACGGCCAGAAAGGCGAGCGCTATTGGTGTGATCCAGCTCGGAACCATCAAGGTGTTCCTGTTGGTTTAGCGCACACGGATTGAAGTCTTTTCACCGCTGCAAGGACACCCCGAAATGGAAGGGATGGTGATTTCATCACCAACACTCTTTCCGACGGTGAAAATCTCTTCGACACTCGGAAATTGCTTGCTATTGCTGTTGAGCTTTTTCCGTGCTTTCGCGGCTGTTTCCTCATCGCCTTTGTTCACCGCTCGCTGGTAGTAGTCACACGCTCGCAGGTAGGCAAGGCGGCTTCCCAATGCTCCGTCGTTGCAATTGGAAGCAGCACCGGCGATGGCATCTCCAATCAACATCAGGGCGTCCGCACTTTCGCTATTGATGGCGAGCACTTGCTGCGCGTATTTTCGTGCAGCGG
>CAJQKK010000230.1 GCA_905478895.1 uncultured Flavobacteriales bacterium
GTAAAAGCGGCTGGGATAGGCGTTTCGATGACGACCTCTTCGCATTCCGTCACCGCGGGAGATTCACAGTTATCGGTCAGCGTAACACAATATGTGCCTGTCGCCTGAGGATAATCGACCCAATAAATTTCATCACCGCCGACTGGATTGTTTTGCCAAGACCAATTGAATGAATAGCCCGCGCCGCTTCCGCCATTGAACACGTCAGCTTCAAGCTCGGCAAAGGCCCCACCGCAAATCAAATCAGGAGCACTAATGGAAACGTTCAACGAATCATAAACTTGAACTGTAACCGTTTGCGCGTCAGAGGTGCAACCATTGACATCCGTCGCAAAAACGGTGTAATCCGTGTCAACAATCGGATTGACCACTTGAACAGCACCGGTACCCAACCCATTGTCCCACGAGTAAGTCCAGGTTTGACCTGGATCCATATCCGAACTGGTTTCAATCGTGGCAAAGCCATTGATACAAATGTTTGGATTTGGCGTCAAATCAAAATCCATCGGCTGCGGTGGACTCAGAACAAACGGAACGGTATACTCACATCCAATCGCATCACTAAGTTCTACGGAGTAATTGCCTTCCGTAAGGTCGTCGAAAACATCCAATCCTCCATTGGAGATCACCGTTTCAACAGGCATACCATTTTCGAATAATTCGATGGTCCATGGTCCTTCTGATGGTGGCTCATCTATTTCTACAGCGATGGTGCCATCTGTAAGCACACATGTAGGGTTGGAGAAATTTGTCGTGAACATGAATCCAGGTACAACGAGGACCGTGTCAGTCGTTGCACAGTTTTCCAATCCTATGGGCTCAACAAATGCAACGTATTCGGTTGGGAAACCATCAAACGTTTCCACGATTGGGTTTGCGCTATTGGCATTGGTTAAGTTGTCGGCGGGCTCCCAATTCCACATAAAGCCACAAGCGTCTTGGCCGCACCCTGCACACCAGCTTACCGGATCATAATTTCCTGACCCACAACTTATTGAACCATCAGACGTGAATTGTACATAGAGGCAACCGTCGGGATTCGTAGCAGCTACGAAGGACTCGGGATAAGCGCCACTCAGATCGAGCAATAAAGGTGCCGTATTATCATCCCCATCAAAAATCTGGATGTGATCGAAAAAACCTTCGATCTGTCCTTCGTAGAACAAGATCTCCATCATGGTTCCATCCCCTGGAGTATCTGGGCAATAAGTCCAAGATGAATTTTCATTATTGTCGTAACAATGAACGACCGTTTCAGCACTTCCCGCACAAGGTGAGATTCCGCCACCAAGGAAAGCACCCTGTAACTCGACCGCATCGCCACAAAAAATCTGGTCTGGCCCCGCAGTGATGCTATTGCCCGGATTCTCAATTACATCAATAACCACCGTAGTATCCCAGCTGCAGCTGAAGCTATTCGTAACCGTATAGGTAAAATCATAGACTCCAGGCTCATCAAATTCGAGATTCACGTAATCCGACAACGGGTCAATCGCTTGAACACCATAAGTCGCAGAGTTGACTTGCCAATAACTCGAATCTACACCTGCCCCAATCGTGGGCGTAAAAGTGGTGATGCCTGGTACAATTTCAGGATTAAAATCAATGCTCCACTCGAACAAAGTACCATTGTCTGCAGTCCATTGGTCGATGATGACAAATGTCCAAATGCCATTGAGTGGACACCCCACGAAGTCACACAAATCACCACAGGGCAGATAGGTTCCTGCAGGGATAGGGTTTGCAATGTCTGGATTGTTCGCGTCGTCCAGAACCCATTCCGCATCCATGTCCCATGAATAATCAAAGCCTTCCACATCAACGATACCGAGGTCATTGCCGCCTACATCATTCGGCGTACAACCGTTTGGATCTGCAGCTCCTGACGGTCCGTTTTCCATGAGGATCACCTCCGTGCCGTCGGGACAAATCACCGACATTGTCAAATCGCCTATGAAGCTATGCTCAATATTTGCCGTGATCAATTCAATGTCATCACATTCCTCAAGGACTTGGCCATCGTCAAAGAAATCGATGGGTAACTCAGAGACAAATGGTATTCCCGTGTTATCCGGCAAATCTGCATTCTCGGATACAGCCAATGGAGGCAAGGCAGTCCATGTGATACTTTGGACAGGGTTTCCATCGAGGTAACCTGGAGAACCCGCACAGAGCGGAGTGCTAAAGTCCGCATTGAAGATGGGTATGGTCGACACCAAAACTTGGTACACCTCGAAGTTGACACTCGTGCAGCTATTCTCATCCGAAACTACCAATGAGACGAGGTATTCACCAGGCTCATCGTACGAATGAACCCCCGTTGCGGTCTCCGTTGAGTCCACACTGCCATCCCCCCAATTCCAAATCCAATATTCGAGAGGCTCCGCATCTGGAATGGAATTGGACCCATCAAATGTTATTTCCTGGCCCGGGCAAAGGCCAACACTCGGTGAATTGTCGTCGAATGGGTCGGGATCAGTCAACTCATATCCAGAACTGGGATAGGTGCATGGTGTAACACACGCCATTTCTGCCAGCCAACCAATATCTCCTCCTGAAGCGCCATTTAAAACAACAAAGGAAAATGTGAGACAACCAGATGGATTATCAACCGATCCGGTAATCGAAACGCCTTGGAAACTATTTCCCGTGCCTACACCCACAGCCGGCGCTCCGGTATTATCTCCGTCGTAAACAACTAAGTAGTCATTGTTATCGGGATTCGCATTTGTTTGAAGATCAAACGCAATGAAGTTCACTTGGATGGCGTCACCGGGAACATCCGGGCAAATCGTAATCGTATAATTCTGGTCTGAATAAGGAGCACCATTCGGATCGGTCGGGTTGATATCGGTGCCATCATCGATAAAATACCCTCCGCAAACCGAAATGTCGCCTCCACTAATCGTGTACGAATCTTGCGCTAGAATGCCTTCAATTGTGCAAATGCCGGAAAGCAGAATCATCACGAACGACACACGAGTGGCTTTCAACATGATCAATGGATTCAAATGACTCATCTTAATCAACGAAATTAGGTAGCAAATCTAAAACCATTAAACGCACTCAATCGTTGCACGTCAAATAAGAGACTTCTCGTAGTTGTTGAAAACTTCGAATGTCACATTCAGTCAGTCCTCAATTTCTACCTCATCCACAAACAGAACATGATCGTGGTTTGGAGAAAGGGTCTCGAGCTGCCATCGGTATGAATTTCCTGCGATGGCGGCCTCACCATTTTTGAGCGTGCCGTCCCAAGGAAGGTTATATTGCGTGGTAGAATAGACGACCTGGTCTTCGTCCCAAATTGTCAAACGCCAATCGCCAGGCAATTCTGACACCACAAGCGGCATAAAGGTATCATAACGACCATCGTCATTGGGCGAGAATCTCGCTGGGGCCAACGCCTCTTTTCTGGAAAACAGCTGAATGTTTTCTGCGGCTACATCCTGACATCCATACGCATTACTCGCGATGAGGTTTACAGGGTAAATTCCGGGCACGTCCAGGGAGGCAATGGATAGAGGTAAATCTTTCTGCTTCAAAATCCACGCGCTGCTGCTTCCTCCCTTGGTCTCGTCAATAAAATGGACATCGACCTGGCTCACCTCATCAATGGATTGAAAATCCCAGCTCATCTGAGCATCCGGTTTGGGACGAACGACAATCATATTCTCGACCGTTCGGGTTCTGATCGTACCGTCACCTGGAGCACGGACCGAAACGGTGATATCGTATGTGCCAGGAGAATTGAAAATGTGAGACGGAGCGTTCAATTGAGAGAAAGCACCATCACCGAAGTTCCATAGTACACTCCCCGCTTCGTCAATTCCGTTCAACGCAAAAGAAACTTCCGTTCCCGCACAAGCCTCCTGTACTGAAATGTTAATTGATGAAGCGTCAATCTCGTCGTCTTCGGCGCGAACCTCTGGTCCTTCGCTCAATGCCTCCGATGCAATGTTCTTCGATGCACTCAAAGCTCCCTTGTGCTCCTCCAAACTAGTCCCGCTTTCTCCATTCAGGTTCAGACCTGGATTCGAAGAGTTCTCAACAGATGCTGAAAATAGTATCCCGTTGGAATTCGCATCGGTTGCAACTGACAAGTCAACATCTCCTTTATTGGATGCGCTAGGCGCAGGAAATTGAACGACCACTCGCTTGGACGTTCGGGCGAAATCCCCGTCAAATCGTGCAGGCTGCCCTGAATAATCCACAATTGAAGCCATGTCAATCTTCATCGAAGATTCATTCGATGGTGAATCTTCAGACAAAAAGAAACCTCTGTGATTTGGTTCGAAACCGGTTTCAACTCCTCTCAAATTCGTCGATGTGCGCAGGGCATCATCTGATTCATTGCCTCCTGCACCCTGCAGGGAGGAATTCGATTCAATCGGCCCAAAAACAATAAACGCGAGCCCAACGGCCACTGCCGTTGCCCCGAGTGCGAAACGCTCCGCTACTTTCGCCCTTCGAATAAAATGTTCCGCTGAATTGTGCCCCCCAACGTTCATTTCATCCAGCCGAGCTTTCATAGCTTCCCAATTCCCTGACACATCTGGCTCAAAGCCCTCAAAAGCTCTCTTCAATCGCTCCCACTTATTTAAGTTCTCGTTCATTTCGATACTTTTTCATTCATAACACCCAACAAAACAGCCCTGAGATTTCGTCTCGCCTTGGCGAGGTTCGATTTTGAAGTCCCGACGGAAATGCCCAATTGATGGGAAATCTCCTGGTGGGTCAGG
>CAJQKK010000231.1 GCA_905478895.1 uncultured Flavobacteriales bacterium
GTGCGGGCACGGTGCCAATCTGTTCCCAGTTGCCTTCGTCCACGTCAATGAGCGTATCGGAAGCCACGGCGAGATCGCGCCAAATGCTGTAATACGTCACGTTGAATCCCAAACCGCCAAAGTCAAAGGGCGAAGCCGAGAACTGGATGCCGAGTTGGCCTCCCTGATCGTTGGGAATGTCAAACACGTCTGTGATCACAACCGACCCATCGGGCGGGGCTTGTCCACCCCAAAACTCGTTGTCTGGACCCCCGTACATGCCCATGTCTGCTCGAGAACTACCCAATCCGTAAGGAATGTGCGCATCCTGCTCCCAAGGCTTTCCTCCATCCACACAAGGTGAAAATGGATCCAAGTGAGCCTCTTCATCCGCAAATGACGGATCCGTGCCGATGCAACCATCTCCCCATGCAAAACTGCTTGAAGTCAATAGCGCATTAATCCCTTGAACATTTGAATAGGACACGGCGAACACATTGTCGGTAAGCATTTGAGGAACTCCATCGTTGAACCACAAAATGGAATTGTCGACAGTAGAGAATTGCGCCGTCAATAGCCCCTGTTTTCCATTTCCGCGGATAACGCTGTAATCAATTTCAGCGGCTCCTGCGGAATTGATCCCATACCCCAAATTATAACCAATGAGGGTGTTGTTTACCTGAACAACACTGCCCAATCCGAGTTCCACACCATCTCCACCGTTGTTGGTAATGTAACTGTAATCCAAATCTACGACGCTGTTAGGGCCGACTGTAATTGCCGATCCACCACAACCCGAGATTGATGAGTTATAACTTGTGAATGTAGATTCAGAGCCCATATAAACACCGTTACCGGTCTCATCTGAAATGAAACTAGAATTCAACGAAATTGAACTTTGAGAATAGGCCATATCTACCTTGTGAAGCACTGAAGAATTTGCCTCAAGCACTGGAGCCTCACCCTCAATATAAACCCCTTCTATATCGCTTGTAGTCAAGTCCATCTGAATGCTGTCTCCGACAAAGAGACAATCCCCCAGAATCGTTGAATTTTCTAGCTTTATCATTGTCGGATTTGTGGCCTTCAGAGCAACCGGCTGACTAAAATCTTCCCTTACTCTGAACTCATCCATGTATATCGTGACATCGCGATAAATGGGATTTCCGATGTCGTAAGCCTCAACACGTAATCGAAATTCAATTTGGTCACCCATGTTTAAATTCTCTAAAACGTATTGCCGTTGCTCCCAACCATGCGTACCAATGGATCCATCTCCACAGTAGATGTCTCGATCTTCTCTTAAGATCATCCATTCGCCTTCATTCACCCTGTAATGAGTATAGTACCAACAATTCTGATCTGCCGTTGTGACTTGTTCCCAATAGTCTACAAAGATTCTGCTACTATTAACCGAAATGGGCCGTGAAACCCAATATGCCAAAGGTTGTCCAATGCCTGTTTGCATTTGTAAAGAAGTACCAATAGCGCCATATGCAAATGAAGCTCCAGCCACCGCGACTCCTGTACTCGCCGAAGTTGACGAACCCCCAAGGGTAGCCTGATTGCTAAAAATCATGGTTTCATTAGGAAGCTGAGTCACTTTTTCTAATCGTATGTCATCGATAAAACCTCTCGCCCAATATTCGCAATCAGCAGAATAAGAATTGTGTACGAAGCGAATATTCGTGGTGCCACTTTCAGGCACCTCAAAAAATGAGGAATATCCTGAAAATTTTTCACTCGGATCACAATAACTGTCTTCTGGAGAAGAGTAAAATTCTATCCATGCCCCATCATTCACTTGATAATAAGCACTCAGCCGAATCCCTCTCCTAGCCGTGTGCTGCTTGTATAAAAAATTCCATTGATACAATCCGGATTCTAAGCCTTCGATATCTGTTGCTAACTCGAGCAGGCCATGACGATAATTGCTGTAGAATCTGAGGCTACGAAGTCCATTGCTTGACCAAGTCAGGTCTTGTACATTGTCGAATACATCACATCCATAATTGCCATTTCCACTGGTATTCCCGCCCCAATTATCGCTGTAGCAGTAAAACGGCTGGTTGCCATCTTCAAAATCATTGAAATAAACGGTTTCTCGATTAACAAGATCTAAGGAAGCATTGTTGCTGTAATCCGTGAATTCCGATTCAAATTGGTCTTGCGTGAGTTGAACCTGTCCATTTTGAACCGTGACGTGCTGTTCCGCTGTTCCATTACAATGAAACGTCCCCAAAACATTCAACGTGTGGCCGTTCAAATCGACAACAACGCCTGGCTCGACTGACAATACACATTCTTCAGGCACGACCACATCGCCAACAAAAACATAAGGACTATTGATCAGGGTTAAATTACCACAAAGCGTCCCCTCTATTTCAGAAATAGCAGAGGCCGAGACTGTCATTTGCACCGTTGGACTGAAGGGGTCTGATGTCTCAATCGTCAGGTCTCCCTCATAGAAATCAGCGAGCTCGGTGTAAAATTCCACAACAAACGTAGCTGTATCGCCTGCGGAAATCTCTTGATTTCCAGTGGCTGAAAATTCAGCAATCGATGAGGTTATTGCACCAATCACAAGAGTGCCGACTCCCGTATTTGTAATCTCAAATTCCCGTGCATGTATGCTATTGATCGATACGGTTTCAAACGGAACTGCATCACCAATGAGGCTCACCACAGGGAGCGTTCCCTCTCCCGACAAAACCAACGTGTCGTTGCCAAACACATTGCCCGCAATCATCAGCGTATCCAAGAAGGTAGCTACCTCTTCAGGCGTGAAGTAAGCTGTAAAGCTAAGCGTGTCGTTGGCCGGAATCGAAATACTCGCCAAGCCCAAATCAAAAGGTGCGGAAATTCCCGAAAGGCTCACTTCCTGAGGAAGGGCCAATTCATTGATGACAATCAGTGAGATTGTTGAGGTTGAATCCACCGTGGTCGGGGGGAAGCTCACCTCATTTGCTTCCAATGCAAATTGCAGCTGACCCCATCCGATAC
>CAJQKK010000232.1 GCA_905478895.1 uncultured Flavobacteriales bacterium
CCCAGCCTTGAAAGTTCCAATCCTCAGCGGCACCCGCGATGGAGTCTTGCGATGCCGAGAATATTACTTCTCCAACTTCCAAATAAATGGGCCCCCATTCGTAGGTGACGGCATAGTGCAATGCTTCACCCGTGGTCGGTCCGGGATTCACTTGCGCCCTTCCTATGGCAGGGGAGCAAAGCATCGATAGCAGCGCAACCGTGGCGAAAAAAAAGGTCCTGCAGTGCAGGACCTTCCAATGCATGAAGCCTTTGGCGATCATGTATATTGTTTATCCTTCAACGGGAGGATTGACAAAGGCGCTGATGGTCAAGAACGTTTGTCCCGGATCCGTATTGGCGTTGATGGTCACCTTCTTGTTCTGCTGATTCTTTTTGCCCTTGGAATTGAATTTCACTTCAATTTGACCTTTCTCGCCAGGAGCGATGGGCTCTTTTGGACATTTTGGTACCGTACATCCGCAAGATCCTTTGCACTTATCCAAGAGCAATGGTTCGGCTCCTGTGTTGGTGAATTCAAACATGTGCGTCACGGATTCGCCGGCTTCCAGCGTTCCGAAATCATGCTCATACGAGGCAAAAGTAATGGTGGTAGTTGGGCCAGCAGGTGCAGCAGCTTGCTGCTTTGCCGGATCAAAATTGCTGGTTTGGCCTGGGCTGGTATTCACCGGAATGTCGCGCGAGTCTGATTCGTTGGTTGCCGGCCGAGAAATGGCTTCGTCTTCACCTTGGTTCTCTGTGCATCCGAAGGCGAGTAGTGCCAAACCACAGGTCAGGAGTGTCTTGAAATTCATGATTGTTTGCTAGTTTATGCTGTAAAATTACAATTCAAAAAGTATCGTGGGCAAGCTTTGAACGTTCAAATGTGCCATCTTCCAAAATCATAACCGCTTTTTGGAGGGTTTCGTTCAATCCCGAGATGACCCGGTAAAAAGTGCTTGGCTGCAGAAGATTGCGACCGACCATAGCCTTCAAGCGCAGCAAGATGGCGTTGCCCGACCGTTTCCACTCTTCTTCATTCCATTCGATGCCTTCATTTGCAACGAAGGCTTGAAAATCAGAAGCCATCTCTTCGTCCACTTCGAATGAGGCCATAAAATCTTCTTCAGTGGGGTATTGGGTCTCCAACTCGGATCGAATGGAATCCACATAGGTCAGGGCAAATCGACTGTCGAGGCCCTTCCGTAAGATGCTCGAAAAGTATGGGGAGTTGTCTGTGGTGTCGAGGGGGACAAACACATCCGGAAGGATGCCTCCTCCGCCATATACCGTGCGCCCTGTAATGCGCGTGGCATATTTCAGGCTATCGGGAAGTTCCAAGCTATCCATGCTCATCAATTCGCCCGATTCAAACCGTTCGTATTTTTCTTTTCGATACGCATCAACACCGTCTTCATAGGATTTCTGAATGCAGCGACCTGCGGGGGTGTAATATTTTTGTACCGTCAGCCTCACAGCACTATCATCAGTGAGTCGAACGGGGCGCTGCACCAGGCCTTTCCCAAAACTTCTTCGGCCAACGATCAGACCGCGGTCCCAATCTTGAACGGCTCCTGATACGATTTCGGAGGCAGAGGCCGATCCTTGATCGATAAGCACCACCAAACGGCCTTGTTCGAAGCGCCCAGGAATACGAGCTTGTGTGTTTTCGCGTGGAAATGACCGCCCTTCGGTGTAGACGAGGAGTTTGTCTCCCGAAAGAAATTCATCCGCCATTTGTATCGCCGTCCGTAGCATTCCGCCTCCGTTTCCTTGCAAGTCCAAGATAAGGTCTTGCATTCCTGAAGCCTTGAGCGTTGCGAAAGCACGGTACATCTCGGTCATGGTGGTTTTGGCGAACCGATTCACTTTGATGTAACCGATTTCGGGTGTTACCATAAAGGAGGCATCGACCGAGTAAATCGGGATTTTATCACGGATAATCTCGAAGACGAGAAGCTCGGGGTCATTTCCACGCTTGATCCCAACGGTGACGAGTGTTCCCTTTGGGCCTTTGAGCAAACGTTGAACGTCTTTGTTGGTCACACCTGTTCCCGCCACAACCTCACCATCGACAGTGACGATGCGATCACCCGCCATGATTCCGAGTTTCTCAGAGGGCCCGCCGGAGATGGGAGAAACGACCATAATGGTGTCCCTAAAAATATTGAATTGGATACCTACACCTTCAAAGTTTCCATTGAGCGGCTCGTCTGCAGCCTGCAATTCTTCGGCTGGAATGTAAACGGAGTGCGGGTCCATTTCTTCAAGCATGTTGATGATGGCCACTTCAACCAAGGATTCCATGTCCACATCTTCCACATAGATGCTCTCGATATGATAGAGAAGGGCATTGAGCTTGTTGCCTTGTTCTTGCCATTTACTCGATTCAGATGATGCGGGAGATTGCGCTGCGGCGGTAAAGAAGCAACAGCTCGCAAGGAGCATTGCAGCAAGCTTTCGTGGCATATTCATTCGTGTTTTCTTTCGCTTGGTTATCGTCGATGAAGGTACCGCTTGCAAGGGCTTTACCCAATGGTTACAGCCCCAATTTTCCCCAACGAACTTGGGGTAAAACTTTTTAGCTTTGTGACCATGAGAAAATGGATACATTTTGTGCTGCTGGGGGGACTGGTGATGGGAATGATGACGCCTATGCTTGGACAGTCGAATGCGAGCGTAATGCTCGATGCACCTGACGTGGAGCAGTTGTGGACGCGTGCTTTTTGGCATGAGGAACATACCGGGAAAACCATGCAAGGAGAGATTTTACCTGCGAATTGGAACTTTTTTGAAGAAGCCACCCTGCTGAGCGAAGATGAATCCCAAGTTTGGACGTTGCGCATTCAAGTTGAAAATGCACCAGCGCTTTGCGTGTATTTCGACTCTTTTCATTTGCCAGTAGGAGGACAATTGTCCTTTCGTTCTGAGGCCGGCCGCTTCACAGAAGATTTCGTGGAGGGACCGGTGGATTTCACTGAGAACAATGATCACGGTCGCTGGGTCAGTGGAGAAGTGCCAGGAGAGGAGGTTGTCATCGTTTATTCGCAGCCGAGCAGTACGATTGGTACGCCCGATTTGCACATCTCCGGCATAGGGTTCTTTTTCCGCATGCTTTGGTTGGAAGGAGAATATGATTTGCTCAGTGAGAACAATCGGGGCTCTGATCCTTGTCAAGTCGACGTGATGTGTCCAGAAGGAGAGGACTGGCAGTGTCAACGCGATGCCGTGGTGCGCCTGCGAATCTCAATGGGGGGTGGGATTTACCTGTGTTCAGGTGCCATGGTGAACAACACAGCGCTGGATTGTCGACAGTTGCTGTTGAGTTCATTTCACTGCGCTGATGACATGTCTGAATCGGATTGGGGCTTCTTGAAAGTCCGATACAATTATGAGCATTTCGATTGCGGGGGCACATCAAGTTATAATTCCCATATCCGAACGGGGGTTTTCCTGCTGACTTCTTCAGATGATATCTCAGCAAACGGCAACATCAATGGTTCGGACTTTCTTTTGATGGAGGTAGAAGATCCTATTTTTGATTCTTGGACACCGTTTTATGCGGGATGGGATGTCACGGGATCGGTTTCGACGTCTGGAGTCGGCATACATCACCCTTCAGGGGATCGAAAGAAAATCTCCACCTACACGAGCAATTTGGCCAATAGCAGTGCATATTTTCCGGGTGCGCACTGGCGGGTATATTGGGAAGAGACGGAAACAGAGCACGGAGTGACGGAGGGAGGCTCCTCGGGCTCGCCGCTCTACGATGAAGACGGACGGATTGTAGGAACGCTCACGGGAGGTGCTTCGTTTTGTGACTCGCCCAATGCGCCAGATTATTACGGTAAGATGAGTTTCCATTGGGACGGAAACAACCCGATTGACGACGATGAAAAACTCGAATTCTTTCTCGATCCGTTGGGCACAGGACAGCAAGTTTTGGATGGCAGTTATGTCACGGAAGAGGAAAGCCCTTGCGCAGAGCAGACCGTTTGCGGCATTGTGGAGGTGGAAGAATTGTGGTTGATGGAAAACGAATGGACATTGCGACCCAATCCTGCTCGTGAGCAATTGACCATTGATTGGTCCGGAGAAATTCAAGCGACAGAAATCCAAATATTTGATGCTTCCGGTCGCAAGGTTTTGAGGACAGATGTGCGAAAAATGACCACCCCAACAGTTTCGCTGACGGGCATGGAGTCGGGCATGTACTTTCTCACTTTATCTACCTCCAGCGGAGCTTCCGCGACGCGAAAGTTTCTGATCGAGTAGGAGGGGCCGGACCGGACCCTTCAATGGGCGACCCAGGTTAGTTTGTCGAGGTCCACTTTTGTGCGGAACGCACCAAATAAGACGGTGGCTGTTTTGGCATCAATGGCAATGACTTCGCCCCGCTCTTTTCCGCCGTTTCGAAGCCGTACTTTGGATCCCATTTTGATGCGGTCGGTAAAATGCTTCGGTCTTCTTTTGGCCGCTTTGGCCAACGAGGCTTTTTGCTTCGCCTTTTTGGCCGCCTGAGCTTCCAATCGTTTGGCTTGTTCGATGGCCAAGTATTTCAAGATGTCCTGGAACAGGGCCTTGTTTTTGCTTCCTGCGTCGTATCGATCAATGAATTGTTGGAGCCGCCGGCCCCGATGAAGAGCTGCATTTTGCTCTTCTGCGATCCCTTGTTGGCTGAGGTTGCGTTCCTCCAAGTGCTCCTCCATTCGCTCCAAATCCCGTTTCAATGTCTCGAGCTCGAGTTCCTTTCTGAGGTTGCGGTCGGTGACCTTGGACAAGGTGTTCTTTTCACTTTGAAGTTCGGAAATCAACTCATCCAAGCGCACCTTTCGTTTGTCCAATTTCCCCTTTGCACGTTGGATCAGTTCCTCGCTGATTCCATTGATGCTGGCGACTTCAAACGTAAAGGAACTGCCAGGAGGACCAATGTCTAATTTGAACAAGGGTTGAAGCGAATCACGGTCGAAGCGCATGCTGCCATTGATGGCTTGCTCCATTTGTGCGGCACGGCTCTTGATGTTGGCATAGTGTGTGGTGATGACCGCATAGCTTTTTCGTGCATACAATTCTTCGAAGAAAACCTCTGCCAATGCCCCTCCCAGTTCGGGGTCTGATCCAGTGCCAAATTCATCGAGGAGCAGCAGGGATTTTGCATTGGCGATTTCGAGAAAGCTGCGCATGCGATTCAGTCGATAACTGTAGGTGCTGAGCTGATTCTCGATGCTTTGATTGTCGCCAATGTCTGTGAGGATGGTTTCAAAACTGCCCATTTCACTGTTGGGGTGAACGGGCACCAATAGGCCGCTTTGGAGCATGACCTGGAGCAGCCCGACCGTTTTGAGCGCAATGGACTTTCCGCCGGCATTCGGTCCAGAAATCACCAACATCCGTCCCTTCTTGGAAAGCGCAATGGTTTGTGGTTCGGTATGAACCCCATTGAGCTTGTTTTGCATCGCCAGCAGGGGATGGTAGGCGCGAATCAAGTGAAAACTGCAGTCTTGACGCAGTCCGGGCATGTCCGCTTCCATTTCGACCGCCAATTGCATCTTGGCGCGGATCCAATCCAATTCAACGAGCAAAACATGATAAGCGCGAAACAATGGCAAATGCTTTCGGGTTTGAGCGGTCAATGCCCGAAGAATCCGAAGGATTTCCTTGCGTTCATCATCCAGAAGCATCTCCATCTCAAAATTCATCGACACATTGGCAGCGGGCTCAATGAAGGTAATGCTACCATTTTTGGATTGGCCGAGTGCCGTGCCAGTGACTTTTCGCTTGTGCGTGCTGTTGACTGCGAGTACGCGGCGATTATTGATGAAGCCTTCGTTCGTGTCGGCAAGCCATCCGCGTTCCTTGAAGCGTTTGAGGTCTTTTAAAAATTGACGGTTGATGGCCCTGCGCAACCGGACCATTTCTTCGCGAATGTGAATGAGCTTGGCCGATGCGTTACTGCGCACTTGCCCCTTTGCATCAAATACGGCATCAATGCTTTCGATGATTTCCAATGTGTGGTGCACAGAGGAAGCCAAATGAACCAAGCGGGGACTTGAGGATTCTCTTTCGTCCAATGCGGCAATGACATCGTTGACTGTCAATGATGCGGTTTTTAGCCGGTGAAAGCCGGCCTCATCCAGCACGGAATCACGCACGGCGAGCCGCTCATTGTCCGCTCCAATTTCTTCGCATCCAACGGCTGGGAATCCATTGCCCTCGCGCTTGATTTCCAGCATTTCTTTGGCCTGCTCCAATTCTTTTTGCCATTGCTTCTGTCGGTCCATAGGATGCAGAGCGTGTGCCCGGGCAATGGCGCTGGGGTTCTGGCAATGGTGCAATAAGAGCGTCCGGACCGCATCAAACTCCAAATCTTTCGCCGTCTGCTCATCAAAAGCGCGCATTGCACCCCGGGGGAGCGCTGCACTTTTGCTTGAATCAGGATGGGAGGAGCGATTTGAACTCATTTTCTTTCAATCGACTGAAGGCAGCGGACGGTGTGGCTGCCATTGGCGTTGGCTGCAAGCTTGCCCGACGATGCCTTCAATTGTTGCAGTATCAAATGCATTTGCCCAACGAATGTTCTCCATCTTTTTGAACCATGTCATCTGGCGTTTCGCAAATTGCCGGGTATGGACCTTGATGCGCTCGATGGCTTCAGCTTCCGTGCAACGTCCCTCGAAGCACTCAAACCATTCTCGGTAACCCACTGTTTGCAGTGCATTTAAATGCGATTTGGAATGCAATGCCGCAGCTTCATTTTTCATTCCGGCGTCCACCATGGCGTCTACTCGTTCATTGATCCGATCGATCAACAGGCTCCGGTCCATTTCCAAGCCAATGGTCACGGTGTCGAATATACGTGGCGCCAATCGAGGGGTGTGAAAGGATGAAAAAGGTTTGCCCGAAGCGAGGCAAACTTCCAAGGCACGAATCACCCGCTGTGGGTTTTTGATATCCATTTTCGAAGCGTGATCTGGGTCGAGCGCGCGAAGTTCTTCGGCCAGCGCCTCAATGCCCGATTCTTTAAGCTGTTGGTTGAGGGCCATGCGAATGGTCAAGTCAGCAGGCATTTCGTCCAGCCCTTCCAAAACCGCTTTGATGTAAAGCCCGCTTCCTCCCACCATGACCGCAGTTTTGTGGGTCTTGAACCAATCGTCCAGCCATTGCACGGCATCCGTTGCGAATTGACCTGCGCTGTAGTGTTCCTCAACGTCCACAAAATCAACGAAATGATGGGGCACGCATGTTCGTTCTTCTGCAGAAGGCTGAGCTGTCCCTATGGGCATATCCCGGAAGATTTGCCGGGAATCCGCGTTGATGATTTCGCATCCCAGGCCCTGAGCGATTTCAATGGCCCGTGTCGTTTTTCCGATGGCCGTCGGTCCGACAATTGTCACCAACAGTGGCCGATCGCCTGGTTGCAGTGCCGTTGCGGTAGAGGAGTCTAAGGCCATGGAAGGGGGTCAAAATTGATCGCGGTAATCGTCGATGTTTTCGTTGCCACCGAGGGGTTCGTCGTCCGTGCCATCGTCATTCAGGTAGGCATCCAGCTCTGCATCCCCGGTTGACTCCATAGGACTCTGGCCACCTGATGCCCCTGGTTCATCAAAAAGAGCCTCCATCAGGGCTGGATCATCCAATCCTTCGGGCTCTTTGCTCATCGGATCTGGGGCTTTCCCAAATTCGACAACGAGGCTTGGATACGACCCCGCCTCTTGAGGCGCTGTGACGGCCATGGGTTCCAGGTAAAAGCACCACATGCGCAAGTAGTCATAGACATATAACCCTTTGCTCTGTGCATCGGGCAGCAAGTCTTTTACCGTTGCTGATTCCATGGAGGGCAGTTCGGGCGACATCGCCATCATTGGAAATTCATCGCCTCGGTCCCATTGCTCATTGCTTTTGTAAAAGGAAGCCATTTCGTTGGCATTGTTCCATTCAAAAGCATCCAACGTGGCTAAGTGGAGGTGCATCAAAGGCGCATCATAATCGATCTCGATGTCCCGGAAAATATCTTCTGTCGCATCGAGTATGATGCGCAGTTTAATGATTGACTCCATGGTCTAAAGATAGGGCTTGACCTTGAGAGGGTCGATGTGTTCATGGCTCGCACTAAATGTGCATTTGGCTGCACGGATACACAACAGTTGAGGGGATTGATGTGTCACGTTCATCTGCTCCGCAATCACGTCGCTGACCTTTCGGTTTGCGAGGAGATCCAAAAAATATGCATCCACGTTCGCGGGCAAGTCCCATTGCCGCTCAGTAAATTTCAATGCCATGCGGCTCACGCTGCAGCGCGTGCTATGTTTGAACACAACAATGGGAGCGCCGTGCGATGCTTCCAATGCGTTTTCCCAATCTTGTAAGGACGTCAATGTTTTCCAATCCATCGGATGCAATAAATTTGCTGCAAAATTACTACGACTCATGGATACACGATTCATAAAAATTCCTCTTGCCCTCGCAAGTTTGGCCTATGCCGTGCACCTCTTTACACAAGGATACATCGGAAGTGGAGTGGGCATGGTCCTCGTGACCGCAATGATTGTGTTGGTGACGCTTCAGAGCATGCGCTTGTTGATGGCCTTTGTGAGCTTGCGTCAGCAGAAGATGGAGGATGCCCGGAAATGGCTCGGTCGCGTAAACCCTAATCATTTGTGGGCGCGCCGTCGTGGGTACTGGTATTTTTTGTCCGGGAGTTTGGCGATGGAACAAAACATGAATCAAGCAGAACAACTGCTGAAGCAAGCCCTTGAGATTGGACTGAAGCAGGACCATGATAAGGCTGCAGTCAAGTTGAACTTGGCCGTTGTGGCTTCGGCGAAAAGGAAGCCGAAGTTGGCAAAAGCCTTGCTCGTAGAATGCAAGCGACTGGACCCGAAAGGCGTGTTGAAGAAGGACATCAAACAGGTAGAGGCGGCCATTCGCAATCCGCAGATGATGCAAATGCGCGGCCGCTAAGCACGGTTACGATGACTTGTTCCCTTTACCGGGAGGCTGCCCTTCGTTCTTCCGCCGCTTTTTTTTCTTCCTGCTGAACTTCTCGGAGAAAGAGTAAGCTGTTTTCTTCTGCTTCGCGACAGAGTTGCTGCAAATCGTCCTGTGATTGGGCATTCCAATCCTTTGATTTGAGGACGCCAATGAAATAGGCAAGCTTTTCGTTGCTTTTCCTTACCGTTTTTTCGGCTAGGACTCGGCTGCTGGGGTAGTGAAGCGCCAGTTGCAACGCACGTTCCGTTACCTCGGCATAGAAGGCGTGTATGGCCCGTTGAATGTGGTGAACTGGAATCATGAATCGGAGTAGGCTGCTTCAAGTCAAAGTGTACAGCACCTCCCAAAGTAGGCTGAAAATCAATCAACTCCAAATCAATGCAACTGCGCGTGACGAGGTTTTAGTTCTTGAGGATGGAATCTATCGCATCTGCCAAGCGCTTGTTGGCGAGGAATTGTGTTTCCAGGTTGCCTGCGAATGGGAACGCTGTGTCCAAGCCGGCTACACGTGCTACCGGGGCATCGAGGTCGTGCCAACACTCCGATTGGATTTTTGCGGCAATTTCCGCGCCAATTCCTCCCGTCATCGTGTCTTCATGCAAAACCAGTGCGCGATTGGTCTTGCGCACGCTTTCCATAACGCAGTCCTCATCCCAAGGCAAAAGCGTCCTCAAATCAATGATTTCGATGGAGTGCTCAGGCGCGTTCTCAGCAGCTTTTTCTGCCCATTGTACGCCCAAACCGTAGGTGATGATGGTCAGTTCATTGCCCTCAAGTGCAACCTTGGCCTTTCCCAATTCCAGTGTGTAAGGTTGTTCTGGCACCGAACCCGCAAGTGAACGATACAGGTATTTATGCTCAAAGAAGAGAACGGGATTGGGGTCTTCCAATGCGCGAATAAGCAGACCTTTCGCATCCGCAGGTGAAGAAGGATAGACGATTTTCAGGCCTGGGACGTGGAAGAACCACGCCTCAGTGGATTGGCTATGAAAAGGACCTGCTCCGACGTTTCCACCCGTTGGCATTCGAACAACAACATCAGCATTTTGTCCCCAGCGCCAGTGAATTTTCGCCAGATTATTGACGATTTGGTTGAATCCCACGGTGACGAAATCGCTGAATTGCATTTCCATCATGGCTTTTTTATTGGCGATGCTCAAGCCGAGAGCGGCACCGACGATGGCGGATTCGCAGAGCGGTGTATTCCGAACCCGATCCTTGCCGAAACGCTCCACAAACCCTTCGGTGACTTTGAACACGCCTCCATAGTCAGCGATATCCTGTCCCATTAAGATCAATTCTGGGAATGCTTCCATGGATTGGCCCAATCCCTCTTGAATGGCATCGATCAGGCGCAATTCACGATCACTTGTCTGTTCAATGCTGTCCAAGTTGGGCCATTGCGATACGGGGACATCCGCGAATCGATCGGCAAGTTCTTGCGCTTCATCGGCTAAGATTTCAGGTTCTGCCGCCGCCGCTTTCAATCCATCTTTGATGGTTTGGTTGTGGCTGGCGCGAAGGCTTTCGATGAAGGCGTCATCGACGATTTCTTGTTCTTTCAGCCATTCGGTAAACCGATCCACTGGATCCACTTGGCCCCAATGATCGATGAGTCCATCGGGGTAATATTTTGTGCCGGACGCTTCTTCATGGCCGCGCATGCGAAACGTCTTGAATTCAATGAGGATGGGCCTGGGGCGTTCGCGCAGCGCCGCCGCCGCATCTTTCACGGCATGGTAAACAGCGAGCACATCATTCCCGTCGACTTGGATGGCGTCTTCTTCCGGAATTCCGTAACCGATGGCTTTGTCCGTGAAGTGCTTAAATCTGAACTGTTCTTCGGAAGGAGTTGACAATC
>CAJQKK010000233.1 GCA_905478895.1 uncultured Flavobacteriales bacterium
GATGGCAAAAGGTTCTGCCACCAACGCTGTGATTTGTCCATGAACGCATGGCGTGAGGATGCAAGTGAAGCACGCGAGAATGAAATTTCTCATGGTTTTGGTTTGGTTAAGACGTCGTGAGGCCTTCCAAGATAGGTAAATTATTATAGAATGCAAAAAACATGGTTTAATCGATATTATACAGAAACATAAGGCCGTGTGCCTCGTGGCAAGTGCAAAAAGAAAAGTGGAAATGGCTTTACTTTGGCGAACCCGAATAAACGTTCAAACGATGCCTAGATACTTTCGACTCCAGCTCGCAGCAATCCTTTTGTTCTTGACCGCCTCCTGCTCAAACGTTGCAGAAAAAGAGCTTCCGGAGTCAGTGTCCAGCGCGGCGACTTCAGCCTATGCCATGGAGTTTACGCCTTCACAGCAAAAAGAACGCGAAGCGAAGTGGGCGGAACCCGGCGTGCGCCGTGTTGAGTTGTCCAACGGGTACCGTGTATTCACACAGACTTTCGGTGAAAACCCTGATGTGTGCATTTTGGCGCTGCATGGCGGTCCGGCAGCAACCCATGAATACTTGTTGTCGCTTGCCTATGACTTGCCTGCGCAGCACGGTTTCGAGGTTGTTATGTACGATCAATTGGGAAGCTTTTTCAGCGATCAACCCACCGAAGATATTTGGAACATTGATCGCTGGGTGGAGGAGGTAGAGGAAGTGCGGAAAGCACTCGGATATGATGCGTCGAATTTCTATCTATTGGGCAATAGTTGGGGAGGGATTTTGGCCATGGAATATGCCTTGCGTTACCAAGAAAACCTCAACGGACTCATTGTATGCAACATGGTTACGAGCATTCCCGAATACGCGGCGTACAACCAGAACGTGCTGCGGCCTCAGATGCGCCCGAGTTTATTGGATTCGCTCAATGCCTTTGAAGAGGCGGGAGATTTGCAGAATGAAACTTACCTAGACCTGATTCAAACCGAATTTTACAACAAGCACATTTGTCGTTTGGAAGTGTGGCCAGAAGAGGTGGAAACTTCCTTTGCTAAGTTGAATTATCCCCTTTATGATTTGATGCAAGGACCGAGCGAGTTTAAAGTGGGTGGACGCCTCATTGATTGGGACATCACAGATCGATTGAAAGAGATTTCTGCGCCGACCTTGATGGTTGGAGCAACCCATGATACCATGGACCCTGAGGCAATGAAGCGCCAGTCAGACTTGGTGCAAAATGGCCAAAGCCTGACATGCGAGACGGGCTCTCACCTTTGCATGTGGGACGATCGAGAAGTCTTCATGGCTGGAGTGGCGGCGTTCATTGCTGGAGTTGAACGCTAAAAGCAGGCTCGCTTGAAGTGCCAATGCACTGGACCTGCCGCGCTGCGGGGTCGACAGCCAAAACGTATTGCCGGTAAGCCCCCGTGTCTGTGGCAGCGAGTTCAAAAACCACTGCTCGCAACCTTGGTTCATCCGAAGGATTTGAAGGGGTGCTGGATTGACTCTCATCCAACTGCCCTCTCCATTTGCCGGCAAAAGTCATGGTTCTTCCGTCTGCGAATGCCTGGTGCAAATATGCCGTTCCATCTGCATCGATGGTGAACGTATACGTGCTACCCTTGACCATTGCCGCCTTCCCTCGAATTAAAATGGGTTCACCATTCGCTTTGCGCATGGCATGTTCGGGTTGTTCACCGACCCAAGTGCCCAACCACGTTTCCACGGCAAACAAAGGTTCTTCAACAGAGCGCACTGTGCTTTCGCTGCAGGCGACAAATAGCCAGCTGCCACAGATGAGCCAGGCCAATAGTGGCATCGAAAATGAAGCAGTATGGTGGGTCATCCTTCGGAACACGATTCACTGAATTGACTCAAGAGGAGAAGCAAGTCGCTCACATTCGTGTTGTTGTCTCCGTTGATGTCGCCAACGCAAATGGGAATGACACAGCCGTAATCGGCCAGAAAAAGCAATACATCGCTCACTGCAATCAGGCCGTCGTTGTCGAGGTCGCCGGCACAATCGTTGCAATCAAAGGTGCACGTGCCATTTTCAATGGTCGCACCGGGATCGAAGTTGCACGCTTCGAAGTTGGTGCAGCCAGCACATGAGAAGTACTCGCAGCTGTTGTCCTCAATGGTTGCGGATAAATCAAAGTTGCACGCACCTGGCTCCGTGCAGCCTTGGCAGGTCAGGTATTCGCAAGATCCATCGTCCATGGTTGCGCCAGCGGTGTAATTGCACGCAGCCGCGCTGGTGCAACCGTAGCAGGTTTCAAAATCGCAGCTTTCATCCTCAGTGACAGCTGCGGGGTTGTAGTTGCATGCCATCGGGTCCATGCATCCGTCGGGATCGACTTCTATGCACAAGTCGTAGATTGAGATTTCAGCTTGGAAGAAGGCTCCTTCGGATCCGCTCCAGCCATTCCCGATTTGAACGTACCAATTGCCAATTCCTTCAGGCGCATTTCCAATTGTCGCTGCTCCTACATAGTCCCCGTCCGCAGTGGACTGCCATGAGGACGGCCAAAAACCAGAACTCGTGCATCCAAAGTCTACATCGAATCCGCCAATTTGCTTGCACGTCCCATCAGGCGCTTCCACAATGATCGAGAGGTCGCTGGCTCGCGTCATGTCCTGTTGCGTGTTTTCGAAATGCAAGAATACCGTCACAGCAGCCACGTAGCCAAATCCACTCAATGCGATGCTTTCTGTTTCTCCCGGACCAAGCTCGCCTTCAATGTTAATGAGTGCTTCACAATCGCATGCTCCGCCCAGTGGTGAGTAAAAGCAGCTGCCATCATCAAATAAGAAAATCTCCTCGTAATTGCATGCGATGGGATCCGTGCAGCCAACGCAGCTGCTTCCATCTCCCCCGCAAATGCCACAATCATCTTCGACTGCACAGGAGCCATCGTTGAACTCGGCTTCGGGGTCATAATTGCAAAAGGACGGGATGGTGCAGCCGTAATTTTGGCAGCTTGTCGCGAATTCGTCGCAGGAGTCGAAACACGATCCTTGCCCATTGATGGTTGGAATCAGTGCGTTGCTCTCCACCGTCGGATGAAACTCCAGGTTCACCGACCCACCCGCTACGGCGTGGCAGTAGCTCATGATGGTACCCGTCTGGGGTGCCGGATTGTTCGTGCAACTGCCCTCAGCAGCGTAGCAATCGTCAATGGGGCCGCCCGGCCATCCGCACCAGTGGGTGTGATTGGATCCGAAATTGTGGCCGAGCTCGTGCGCAACCACATTGAGGTTCCAGCTGTAATTGTTCAGGTTGTAGGTCAAAGAGGGGTCCAAGTAGGCAGAGAACCCCGCCGCATAATTGGGGCTGCAAACAACGTTGAGGTACGCGATGCCTCCTGTACCTGTATCCGGTCTGCGGGTCATGAGGTGAACCAGGTCGCGGGGCCGATTGGCCAAGTCGGGGTTGTTCAGCCATTCCATTCGAAATGCATCCAACATGGCTCCTGCGTTGCCAACGAAGGATGCGTAAGGGTCAGTTGTTTCCCATACATTCACATAAGAGGCCGCCAAATTGACCAGGTTGTCCAACTCTGTCTCATAAATTTCGGAAACACCTGCGAGGAGTGCAAGCGACCATTCAACGGTGTTTCCGCAGTTTTGGTTGAAGGTGTTGTAGGTATAAAAATCGATGTCAATTGCGACTTCAATGCATGAAGTTACACTGGATCGCTGGCCATGCGGTGCCGGAGAATGTCCGTGTCCTTGGGGCCTTAGTCCTCGTTCCACTTCCTCCACCCCACAATTGAATGCTGGGGGATTGATGGCATCTGCGATGGCATACAGGACGGAATAACCGGTGTCTATTCCTTTGCATTCCAGGCCGCCAATCTCGTACTGCACGCCCTCGTGCCGAACCGTTCCTGCAACTTCGTTTTCCATAATTACGAGTGTCCCATGGAATCCTGCGCTGGCGAATCGGTAGGTGAGCAATTGGGGGGTATAGCGTTCGACGCGGAGCCCTGTCTCGGTCATGTGTCCAATTTCCAAATTTTGGGTGTGCGCCTGAAATCGTTGCATTTCCACCCATTCGTGCGTGCCATCCGGCAAATTGAGCGGGAGCGTCCACACATCAGGCCGTATTTCTTGAAGCGTCTTTTGCGCCGTTTCGTTCACCTGGAAGAAAACGGAAGACTTCCGATCAATTGTAGGGGCGCACAAGCCATCATCTGTTGACAATGCGAAAAGGCTCAAGGGCTGTTCCAGATTCATGCAGCCCAATTGTGCAACGATTGCTGAAGGCATGCAGACGAGGAAAAAAATCATACAGATTAGCAATGCTGAGGATTCACCTCGCTTGGCGGTGGTTTTGAGAAAGTCCGGCATGGCGAATTTGGATAAGTCCCAAAGTAGTGATTTTCTGATAGATGAAAAATGGGTTTGATTGAAACGCAACTTTTCGTCCGGCAGCAGCGTACAGGAGGCCATTCATGTTTGTTCAAAACCATAAGAATAGATTTGTTTTTCGATAGATAATCGTAAAATATATCGACAAACGATAGTAAAATTCCAATGAATTTGCTATCTTTAAGTACGAAATGGATTCAATCCGCGATGAATTATTCAACAATCACAACGACATGGAAGCGCTTTTTGCTGCTTCCGATAGCAACCTTTTTTCTCACAGGAATGGGGTTTGCTCAGTTTACAGGTTTGGAAAGTGAAATACACGCCACATCTGAACACGGAACTACTTACCACATTTATGCGCACTTCGGCTCACCTTCGGATGAAGTCTTAGCGGTGTATTCCATTGGTCAGGAAGAAGAAGGATCGGTGGATCTCAACCTCGAGGTCACTACGAGCTTCTTTCAAGAAACGACCATTGGTGTGAATTTGGGTTCTGACCTTTTTGGATCGCTTCTAGCGATGTTTCCTGATGCGGCATATGACAGTTGGTTGACGATTGGTTCAACGAGCAATGCAGATGCTCAAGTATCTAGCATCGGAATGTCTGGAGCCTTTATTGATTTCAATACAGGCACAGGATTCACCTTGGATGGCGCAGTAGGCGGCAGCTGGTATGTGACCCCAGGTTCCAATCCGCTGGCAATGGCCGGCGAGAATGGCAAAGTATTATTGGCTCAACTGACGGCAGCGGATGGCGTCGATGGAGCTGGACATGTGATTTGCACATGGAATCTCAATTGGAGAGATGCAGCAGGAGTAGCTCATTATGAGCAAGAATTAGCATTGAATACCCAGGATTTTGTGATTGATGTCATGGGATGTACCGATGCAACGGCCTGCAACTACGACGAAACAGCAACCGCTGATGATGGCAATTGCCAATACATTGATACTTGTGGTGTTTGCGGCGGTGATGGAATTGCAGAAGGCGCATGCGATTGCGAAGGAACAACTCCAGAAACAGGCTATGACTGCTCAGGTGATTGCTTAGCAGATGCCGATGAAGATGGCGTTTGCGATGCATTGGATCCTTGTGTGGGTACAATAGATGCCTGCGGAGTGTGCAACGGTCCTGGCGATGTTTACGCCTGCGGATGCGACGAGATTCCAGAAGGAGATTGCGATTGCGACGGAAATGTTTTGGATGAATGCGGAGTTTGCGGTGGAGAAGGCATCCCAGAAGGAGATTGCGATTGCAATGGCAACCAAGCAGATGCCACTGGAGAATGTGCCGGAACATGCGAAATCGATAGTGATAACGATGGTATTTGCGATGATATTGACACGTGTGTAGGCACTGTTGATGCCTGCGGCATATGCAATGGCCCTGGAGAGATTTACGAGTGCGGTTGCGCCGATATTCCAGAGGGTGATTGCGATTGCAACGGCAGTGAATTGGACGCTTTGGGCGTATGCGGTGGGGCTTGTTCGGCCGACGAAGATGCCGACGGCGTTTGCGATGACGCCGACGATTGCATCGGTGAATTGGATGCTTGCGGCATTTGCAACGGACCAGGCGCGATCTATGATTGCGGTTGTGAAGAAATGCCAGAAAGCGATTGCGATTGCGACGGCAATGTCGTTGACGCCATTGGAGAGTGCGGAGGAACTTGCCTAGCAGATGAAGATGAAGATGGAATTTGTGATGCCATCGAAGTTTATGGTTGTACCGATGAGCTTGCGACGAACTATTTGCCTGCGGCAACGGAAGATGATGGTTCATGTACCGTTCCAGCCTTTCCATTCTTGAACGCTGCTGTGCATGCAACGAGTGACGAAGGAACGACTTACCGGCTCTACGCGCACTTCGGAAATCAGTTCGATGAGTGTATTGCACTATTCGCGGTGGGATCGGACGAGTTGGACCCTGTATCACTTGAATTGGAAGTAACTACGAGTTTCTTCCAACACCCAGTGGGACTGGGTGGAGCAGATTTGGGTTCGGGCATTCAAACGTTCTTGTTCGGAATGTTCCCCGTTTTGGAGTTTGACAGCTGGTTGACCGTTGGCTCGGCGAACAGTTCAGAGGGCGACGTCAGTTCCATCGGAATGTCGGATGCCTTTGATTCATTCAATACGGGCTCTGGATTCACCTTGGCGGGAACAACCGGCGGAAGTTGGTACGTCATTCCTGGCGCAAACGCAGGTGCGATTGCCGGCGAAGATGGAAAAGTACTGGTGGGACAATTCACCGTTGCGGATGATGAAAATGGCGATCTTGGAATTTTAAGTGGAACATGGAACATGCAATGGCGTGATGAAGGACAAAACTCGGTGGAAACCCGCGGTCTTGAATTCACCACAGCAGAATACGTGCCACCTGTTTTTGGTTGCATGGACGAGTTGGCCTGCAATTACAATGAAGAAGCCAATACCGAAGACGGTTCATGTTTGTCGAATGATGAATGTGGCATTTGCGGAGGAGATGGCATCGCAGAAGGAGCGTGTGATTGCGAAGGCAATTTCCCAGCAGCTGGTTACGATTGCGATGGCGTTTGCCTCAGTGATACGGACGAAGATGGCGTTTGCGATGAATTCGAAGTGGCAGGTTGCACAGATGCTACGGCATGTAACTATGATGGAGACGCTACCGATGACAATGGTTCATGCTTGCAGCTGGACGAATGTGGCATCTGCGGCGGTTCTGGTATTCTCGAGGGCTCTTGTGGTTGCGATGGCACGTTCCCTGAAGCGGGCTACGATTGCGATGGTGATTGCCTTGCAGATGCAGACGAAGACGGCATTTGTGATGAATTTGAGATTCCAGGCTGCACAACTTCCCATGCCTGCAACTATAACGCAGAAGCTACGGATGACGATGGTTCTTGTGTGTTTGCTACTCCCGGCACCAACTGCGGTGGTGAGTGCTTAGCAGATCATGACGGCGACGGCATCTGCAATGAGAATGAGTCCGGAGGTTGTA
>CAJQKK010000234.1 GCA_905478895.1 uncultured Flavobacteriales bacterium
CCACGCAAGCCACATTCCATTTCAATCCAATCTCCGTCAGCATCTTCACCAATGAGGTCATTGCCACAGGCAGTGCTTTCGGTGCAGATACGGTGGTGGTGCAGGGCGAAGGAACCTTGCCGGGTGCAGAATTGCTTCAAGACACCCTTGATTTTGGAGCGGTTTCGGTCAATAGCGTCGCCACGGCCTATGTCCCCATTGTGAGCAGCGGTCTCGGTTCATTGTTCATCAGCGGCCTCACGGCCACAAGTCCGGAAATTTACATGGACGCAGGGGTGTCCATCCCACAGGGCGATACATTACTCGTGCCCATTCGTTTCTTCAGTGAATTCAGCGGTGTCTATGCCATCGATGCGGTACTACACACCACCGATCCGTTCAATCCAAACTTGAACCTGCACTGTACCATATCCGCCATCTCTGAGGTCGGCGGTGAAGTCTGCGGCACGTGGAGCCTCGTGAACAGCCCTTACCAGCTCATCGACGATATCGTCGTTCCTGAGTCTTGCACCCTGACCATTGAACCGGGTGTCATCGTCCTCGGCGACGAATACGACATCGAAGTCTTCGGCGGCTTTTTTGCCAATGGCGCAGAAGGCGATGAGGTTTCTATTGCTTGCCGAGAAATGCTATCCCACACCGCATCTGATCAGATGGTTTTGACGCATTCGAATGTTACAGAAACCAGCCAAGTTCATCATTACACAGACGTCGATTATCGTGTCTTGATGGATGAAGAATTCAATGATTCCAACTTATCGCTTCCGTACGCTTTAGATAGCCTTGCGGAATTTTACGTGGGCGCTTTCAATGCTCAGAATACCTGTGAATGCGACTATGAAAATATTTTTGAGAACGAGAATACCGACTCTCATTTTGGTAAGTACAGCGAGGATTTTTCGGACGGTTTAGCTCAAGGATGGACGCGAGACGGGAACTGGGATTCGGGGGGGCCCGTGACGAATGGAGAATACAGGATTTACTTCAATGGCAGTAATGGTTATTATTACTCATCGAATATTTTCTCTCCCACATTTATCCTAAATGGAGGAGAGACCTTTAACCAAGTTTCATTCGATCAGTACACATCATTTGAGTACACCTCCTACACAAATTATAACCGAACTTATTTGCGAATTGATGGTGGTGATTGGGTTGAAATTGAATACGAATCGCAGGTTTCTGGATGGCGAACTCAGACTTATGATTTAACAGGTTACATCGGAAGCTCCATTCAATTTAGGACGTATTTCTATTGGCAGGATTATGGTGAGCAAAGAATTGACAACTTCGTTTTCACGACGAATTTGTATCCGGGAATTGATGTCCCGTTATCTTCCGCTGCTGCTGCTGCTGCTGCTGGTTCGCTCTCTACCGGAAGCATCGAACTCGAAAACTCAACATTTGAAGGCGACTTTCACAGCTTGAACGACACCGTTGGCGCTGTATTGACGAACAGCACGATCAAGCCGAACCCGGCCTTTTCAAAGAATAGCCACGGAATCGGATTGTACGGGAGCCACACGACATTGAATTTTCATGAGTCCTCGGTGTCGGACCATACGATGGAGGGAGTTCACCTCCAGGCCACTTCCTCAGATGCGACCGTCACGAATTCAATCGTTTCGGGCAACGGAGCAAATGGCTGGGAAGTAGAAGGAAGTTTAGAACTCAATTCTGCGGAATTTGAAATCGAAGGAAATGGATTAAATGGATTGGATATCTCCAATACCCTCAGCTGGGATTCAGACGATGACTTGATTCATGAAAACGGATCGAACGGAATCATTGCATCTGGCTCCAATTCCGATGTGACCCTTTACCAGAGTTTCATCCGAGACAACGGCAGCGACGGTATACGGCTTTCAGGAAGCAACAATGCCATGGACGTGGGTTACAGTTTTTTCCGGGACAACGGTGGAGACGGGATGGACATGGGCAGCGGGAGCACGCTCGAGGTGGACAACTCCCTCATCGGTTACAATGGAAGCAACGGCATCCGCACATCGGGTGCCGCGACCATCAACTACAGCGATATTTTGCACAACGCAGGTACAGGGATTTACACAGGAGACTTCTCTACCGTAAACAACAGCATCGTCTGGTTCAATGGGGGCGTACCTCAAATGACCACAAACAATTCGTATGCGGTGAGCTACACCAATGTGCAGGGAATCAACGCGCTATTGACGAACTATGAATTTGCTTGGGGCGACGGTTGCATTGGTACCGATCCGGTATTAATCGATGACCAAGGCCACCTCGATCCGTACTCACCGTGCGTCGACGGCGGCATGCCGTGGGAACAAGACGCCCACATCCCCATGGGATTGGGAAGTTCGCGTGCCGACATGGGCATGTACGGTGGTCCGGCCAACGCGTATTGGGGCGGACAAGCACCGCCCGACGGGTCGGTCGTGATCACAGACGTGTTTGACATTCCCAACGACCAGGGAGGCCAACTCGGCATCCAGTTCTCGGCCTCGCCATTTGACTTTGGCGGTTTGGGATTCAACGTGACGTATTACAGCATTTGGCGCGATCTCGCCGTGGCTTCCGATACGCTCATTGACGTGGACGAAGGCAACTGGGAACAGATTGGCACCGTGCCCGCACAAGGCTTCAACCAATACGGTTACACGGCGGAAACCTTGGTCAACAGCTATCCGGATGATCCGGGGTGCGTGACCAACTTCATCGTCTTGGCGCACACCACCGACAACAACATCTATTGGGTGTCTGAGGTCGCGGGCGCGTGTGCAGTGGACAACCTCGCGCCGGCAGATCCCGAGCTCAACGGCTTGATCCTCGACGATGCAGATGCGTTGGCCATTCAACTTTCATGGCCTGCGCCGGAAGAGGAAGACTATGCCTACACGGAGATTGCAAGCGATGCGGGTTTCACCGCCCAACTCAACAACGATACGCTTGTGGTCGATGAGACGGTGATCTACGGCGAATCATACACCTACACGGTGCAACACGTGGACATCAACGGCAACGCCAGCAACCCGGTGGCGCTGACCTTGGAGGCTTCTGCGGGAGCCGATTTGATTCCGCTCGTGCCGGGATGGAATTTGATTTCTTCCGACCGAGCGCCTCAGCCCGATGGAATTGAATCCATTGTGAGCTCGCTTGAGCCGGGCAACTTGGAATTCATCACCGCATTCAATGACGGCGTAGAGTTCTACAACCCCAACGGCTTGAGCTTCCTCAACACGCTTTCGTCATGGGACGGCGGTTACGGTTACTGGGTCAAAGTCTACGACACCGACACCTTGGAGATCAGCGGCTCGCCGCTTCCCACCGATTACCTCCCAGCCCTTAACGCCGGCTGGAACTTAATCGGCTATCCCAATGCAACCGGCGCATCGCCGGCGATTTATTTCGACGACTTCATCGCGGAAGGAACGCTCGAATACGTCACGGGATTCAACCAAGGATCGAGTTTCTTCGATCCCGACGGTCTGCCGTTCCTCAATACGCTCAATGGCCTCTTCAACGGCCTCGGCTACTGGGTGAAAGTCACCGAGCCGTTCGATCCCAACGGCATGGTTCTGACCGGCAACGAGCCGATGGCAGCGCTCACCGGCGCTTCCCAGCAACACGCCAACCCCAACTTCATGCTCGTCAACGGCACGTCCGATTTGACGCATGCAGCAGGAACACAAGTTGAAGTTCGCCGAGCGGATGGAACGCTTGTCACGCAACTTCCCGTCCTCGAAGGCGGCTACCTCATGACCACCGCGCTCTTCGGCGACGATCCATCCACGGACGCCATCGAAGGATTGCAAGTGGGCGAAGA
>CAJQKK010000235.1 GCA_905478895.1 uncultured Flavobacteriales bacterium
CCTTGTGATTATGATGGGACGCCTTTGGAGGAGTTGATGGCAGGGATTACAAATGGGGACATAATCTTGGATTCAATATTCATAGAGTACGAAGTTTCAGACGTCTCAACCTATTTTGAAATAGGCTGTCCAGACCCTGTCACAGACACTATAGTCCTATTAAACACTGCTATGCTCACAGGCTTCTACCCAAATGCTGCAAAGTGGTACATGCAAGGTCCTGACGACTATGGATCACAAGTTAGATTTACATTTGAATGGGCCCTTGGTGAAGGGCTTTACAGATTTCTCTGCAAAAGTTGGGGTTTAGAGTCCTATACAAATGAAGGATTCTTCGGTAATTACAATTCAGCAACTGAATGGACTGCCATTCCGTTTCCTGACAGTTGGTTTATGGATGAAAACGGAATTGACTTAGACGATTGGTCTGAATCACAAGGATGGGTTGCATATACTAATTACCTCCACATCCTTCCCTACTGGCACTACGCTGATTGACGGGTAGCCCCTCTAGAAAACCTACAGCAAACGGCTCAGCATCGCCGTAGTATCAGGGGAGAAATGAATGCTTTTTTCCTTGGCGATTTGGTTAGTTCATTTTTATGATCTTTCCATCCCACCACATGTACTTATCGATGCGTTGAGATTCAATTTCGTTCTCACCCTCATCATATAGAATTGTGGACGGATAATTATTATGGTAGTTAATTGTTCGTTCATAACCAATTGTATGCTGTCCTGATGCATTTACTTCAGTTAATCGAATAGTGAGCGAGCAGGATGAAGCTGCTGGAGTTAAGTACCAAAACTGCATTCCGTTAGGAAGTATTGGTGGCATCCCATCATAAAACAAAAAATCGAAAAAGTGATCAGTGGGATAATACCCCGTTGATTCAAAATAGTCGGAATTAGTCAGAAAAATTGTCGCCGGTAACTCTTCAGTGTTAAGGCAATCAGAAGAAAGTGGATCATCGCCTGCGCCGTTGATGATACAGACATCCTCTATCTCCAAATAATTTGGGCTAAACGTTCCGCCGTAAACCGAAAGTAAGGACATCAAATCTGCGATAGTTATGTAGCCATTACCGTCCTCATCAGGATTGTAAGGCGTCTGCGCGCTCATAGACCCGGCAAAAAAGCACGCGATTGCGGTAAGCAAGTGTTTCATTTTAGTTTTTATTCGGCATTGTGCCAAAAGGGGATCGCTCTGAAATTTTCGGCATTTACCGGAAACTCGTAAGGAACACCGAACACCTGGTATCCATCCTCATTGATCTCGAATTCACTCGGAAATGGGAGGGTGAATGACCCAGAAGATTCTAGGCTGTCTGACCACCAATAACCGTAATCGGAATAGCTTGGTAATTCGCCGATCTCTTGATCTCGTAAGTAGAAGTTAAATGCGTTATTCTGTTCGTTGTAGATGATTTTCTGCTGTCGAGAAAAGCCAAAGTGCATGCTCTGCATGCTATGATACACAAGTCCTCCGCTCTCATTTATTCCATCGGGTAGCATCATGTAGCCGCGCTCAAGAATGATTGGTTCAATTACCAAATCTGGGCATCCAGGAGTGTAGTAAGTAAGTGTGTCGTAAATGAGGTACTCCACATACACCGAGTCGATGATTATATCACCATTGATTGCTCCTACGATGAGCGATTCAAATTCAGTTCCTTCAAAGTCGCAGGTCAATTCAGGCTGCATTAACGGAGTATCATAAAGTCCCAAAATGCCTAGGACATCATCTACCCCGATGAAGAGGTCTGCATTGGCATCAGGGTTGTATGGCATTTGTTGCGCTCCAGCAGCAAAGGCAAGACCCAGCGCTAAGCAGGTGAGCAAGTGTTTCATTTTGATTTTGATAAAGGTGAACCAATATACCATAAACAGTAGCAATTTTGATCATCAAGGTATGAGTCCGCCCCTTTTAGTCTGAAGCTAAAAAGGTGAAATCTGCTAGCTTGCAGGGATGTAGAAGGCCTTCCACTTCTTTTTTGCAGGGGGCTACCCCCTTGACTACTTTACGCAAAACTCAAATGATGAAAAAAATTCTATTTGTTCTTTCAATCTTCGGCTTATTCGGATGCTATAGCTACAATGTCGTAACTGAAAATGCACATGATATAGAAAAGCTTCCAGCTTATTGCGAAAACGCGGTGTTTGTCGCGAGTGATTTTATTGATGTTTCCACAGCTCCTTCCAGAACGAACAACGTTGACCCTCAAAGTTTAATGACCATAGCGAGGGTCTTGAAATTTGCAAAGGCGAAATATGGAGAAGATGTTACAGTAGTAAACTTTCGCTACGATGTTATAAGTTGGAAGAGAAAAAGAAACATTTCGGTCACGTTTGATGTCGTGCGTTGTCCCTGACACCCAAGAAAAATGGACCTGTGGACTTTTGGACCACTCTAACTCGATTCTCCCCCATTTTGATACCAAACCGCACACCGGTTCCTTAGGGAAATAGTTTGGTTTTAGAGGTTAAGCTCGAGACTCATCGTGGAATGATCGCTCGCTTTTTCAATGCGGGGACCATGGTTATAATGGCATGACTTCACAACCGATAGGAGGTTGGTTGACACCATGAAGTGGTCAATACGAAAGCCATTTCCAGCGTTGCTAAACCAAGTGAATTCTCGGGCGGTATTGTGTAAGTGTCGAAAGGCATCGGGCATGCCGTTTTCTTGCAATGCTTTCAAAGCCGCTGCACAATAGAAGCTAGCCCCTTGCTCATCAGCATAATGCAGGCCTGTATTGATGTCTCCTGTAATCACAGCACTTTCAAGGCCAGTGCACTGACTGACGAAGTAGTCAAAGACCTTCTGCTTTTCCTTTTGTTGGGGGAAGTAGCATCCGAATAGTTTTAACCCTTTACAGAGGACGATAGCGACTCTATGGGCGTGTTCCGCCAACGCGTTGTCTATGGAGCAAGAAACGGGCTCTTTGGATGCGATGAGGACTCCATTCGTTCGCTCATCCTCGACGGTGACGAACTGGTGATTGAACTCAAGACTAGTCAAGTGGTTTCGAATGGATCGCCCATTTTTATTGGACCGGAACTCTGTGATCACCAAGAGGTCTTCTGAGCGCAAGTTGTCGATTTCAGCCTTGATGGCATCGATTCGGCTGCCACCACCGTGACGGATATTCCAAGTGGATATTTTCACGAAAGCAAGGTGTCATGAATTCAATGGCTCCCAAACCGCACACCGGTTCCTTAGGGAAATAGTTTGGTTTGGTTATGCTCCTTCGAACTGCATGATAAGAGGCATGTGATCACTGTCCTCTAACCATTCCGTTGGATTACCAACCGACATCGTAGAAAGGCGTTCGCAAAACCATTCACTTGCAAAGCAATAATCGATGTGAAAAGGCTTCTCCTCATTGTATGTGAAGAATAATGTGGCTTGGCTCTCCTGACCTTGTTCTTCTGCAAAGTGTTCGTGATATGCGCTCTTTATGCCATGCTCATACAGCGCCTTCACTATGTTGGAATGATTGGATTTCCGCCCCTTGCGATCCCATTTTGAACTGCTATTGAAGTCCCCTGCTATGATGATTTTCTCCTCTGATAGAAGAACGCTGTAGGATGTTAACGCCTTCCACATTCTAACTCCATAATTGCTGTGACTTGACGGTTTTTGCGACCAGACAGCGAAAAGAACAAACGACATATCGCCCTTACTCACACGCATAGGCACTACATAAGGAATGGTAGGTTCACACTCCTTAATTGCTTCCAATCGCCAACCGTTGAAAGCCAGAACGCCCAGTCCCTTATGCTTGTTTTTACCCACCCAATGGGCGTCGTGGAAATGAACACCTTTCGCCGAAAGTTTTGACGGCTCTTCGCATTCAGGCAGCACCAAGAGATCAGGCTTCATCGCAAGGACCTTTTTAGCTTTGGTTCGAAATGATTGATGGCAATTCCAAGAGATGACCTTCATGATGCCAAGGTAGAAAACCAAACCAAACTATTTCCCTAAGGAACTCGGGTGCGGTTTGGTCTTGTGATTTCCACTCGTTGTAAGCCGTTGATGCTCTTTGGGTTATATTAGCTGTAACCAAATTGATTGTGATGCAAGCC
>CAJQKK010000236.1 GCA_905478895.1 uncultured Flavobacteriales bacterium
TGGCGACTGATTTCCCTCTGCACGTGGAATGTTGACCGTGCGTCTCTTACGCGCCGACGATCGGCTTGTAGACGCTCCAATTGGCATAGACCAAGGCGGCGTTGATCGCGAAGATGCCCCCCATGATCAGCAAGTGGCTGGGCACCATGAACACGCCCCACATCAACATCCCCACGCTGTATGGAAACGCCACCAAAACGCCTAGCGGCTCGCGCTTGGGCAGCACCATGAGCACGCCCGCAATCAACTTGGTGGTGCAGATCAACGGCAGCAAAAACTTCGTGGCGAGCACGGCGAGCACAAAGGCCTCTGCCCCCTCCTCCGGGTACCCCGTTGCCATGATGGTCGCATCGCCCCAATACACCGCGTACAGGTGCTTGGCGCCCGAACTGATGAGAAACAAGGCAAAGACAATGCGCAGGACGGTGTGGAGTTTGGGGTTCATGGGGTGGGGTGGGGTGGTGTTCGAAGGTCTGCGTTTCAGGAAAGCGAGGAAAGCGAGGAAAGCGAGGAATTCCAGGCCAAATTTACATCGTCGCAGCGCGACGGTCTACATTTTCTTTCCTGAGCATTGGCCTATCAACACCTCGCCAAACTGATTCTCAAATTCAATGTCCATGTAAATGGAATCTTGGACAAAGTAGCCGGCAGACCTGCGGACGATGTCTCCGTTGACTTCCTGATCAACCACCGTCAACACATCCACATCAATCTCTGCCTCCACCGCAAACACCTCTCCTGTGAACGTATTGTTCTTGAAGGCAAAGTTCTCAATGCGCACACAGTGTCGCCCACTGCGCGATTCAGTCAATTCGATCGTGTACGACCGGTCATACCATTCCACTTCTGGCGGAACCAATATCGAATCGTTCACGGCGTATGTACCCAATAAGTCCTCACTGAAGTCCGGACAGCGCTGCTTGTTGCAGGCCACAAGACTGCTGATGAGCAAAATAGCCAACGCGATCAATGGTGTTCTTTCAGCTCTCAGAGGATTATTCATCTTTTAAATAGCGAATGGACAGGCCGTGGTTGGAATGGGACATTCAGGGCTTGAATCGGCGCTGCGCAAATTGCCCCAGGAAGTAAAATCCCATCAGGAAAATGAAGACATACCGGGCCAAATACTCGAGCATGTCGAACTCATTCAACCCGACAAGTGCGGCCGCTGTGACCAAAATGACGAGGACAGTGAACGTGCGCTTTTGCATGGGGTGAAATTACCTTAAAATGGAGGTGCGTTGGTTGAACGCTTCGCGGTTTCTTTTGCCTCTGGAGGCTCGAGAGCACCGTGGCACTCAATCTGTGGCCAGCTCGCAATCCGACCCGGGAGGCGAACATTCCATTTGCGCTTCGTCTTCGCTCGACGCCTCTATCATCACAACATACGGTCCGTCACCACTCCCCCCGCACACGCAGTTGTATTCCTTTTGACACGAGACCAATCCCATGGTGATGAGTACGAGTCCGATCCAACTTGTTTTTGTGTGGCGCATTGGGGTGGGTTTTGTTGGGGGGTTGGGCGCGGGTAATTGAGGTCTGTATTGATAAGACTCCTACTTTGTGGTATGGGTTGCAATGTATGGGGTGTTTGTGATGACGGGGCGTCGAATCAAGACGTGGATGAAATCTCAAGTTATTCGCAATCTTTCAAACCCATTTCGATACCAAAACTGAATCTACTAGTTTGGCTAGGAATTAGAAAGCACATGAAAACAATCGAGGTCGTTGCTGCTGTGATCATGGACGCTGAAAAAGCCCTTTGTGTCCAGCGCGGAGAAAGCAAACTGGACTACATTTCCAAGAAATGGGAATTTCCAGGAGGTAAGATAGAGGCAGGTGAAAATCATGAGGAAGCGCTCATTCGCGAAATCTATGAAGAATTGCAGTTGACCATTGAAGTGGGCCCTCGGGTTACCACAGTGGATCATATCTATCCGGATTTCCGGCTGATAATGCATGCTTATACATGCCATGTGACTGGCAAGGAGCAGGGGAAATTGACACTCACCGAACACCTCGATTTTCAGTGGATGGAACTGGATGACGTCGCATTTCGCTCGCTCGATTGGGCCGGTGCCGATGTTCCTATTGTAGATGCCTTGATCCATTCTATCCGGGCGTTATGAGTATGAAAGCGCAAGTCGTTAGTGGTCGACCCGATCAACCCGCGCTTTTGCAGAAGCTGATCAGAGACTTGCATCATTGTGAAGCATTCGATTTTTATGTGGCATTCGTCACGTGCGGGGGAATCACCAGTATGTTTCAGTCCTTGCTAGAAGCTCACGCGCTCGGTAAAAAGGGACGCATCCTCATTTCAGATTATTTGCTCTTCACGGAACCCGAAGCGATCAAGCGCTTGCTCGAATTGCCTTTGTTCGAAACGCGTATCCTCGAGAATCAAAAACTGCATTCGAAGGCGTACTCCTTCAAAATTCAGAGCAGACTCAAGACGTATGTAGGCAGTAGTAATTGGACCGCCAGTGCTCTTCATCATGGGAATACGGAATTGAATGTCTGCGTTGAGGATGCTATTGACGGAGAATTCACGGAAGACTTTAAATCCGAATTTGATTATTTCTTTCAACGTGCGACCCCCGTGAATCCCAACTGGCTGAGTGCGTATCGCATGCGGTACGAGGCGAACAAAAGCCAGCCAGCTGCACCCAATCAACAAAATATCGCCGCTGAAAGCGCGCCTGCATATCCTGCAGCAATTCTGAAGCCGAACACCATGCAAATGGAGGCTCTAAGAAGCCTGAACCAACTCCGGACAATCGGTGAAAACAAAGCCCTCATCGTTAGCGCGACTGGAACTGGAAAAACATTCTTATCGGCATTCGACGCGAAAGCGTTTGCACCCAAGCGACTTCTATTCGTCGTTCACAGAGAAACCATTGCTCGCAAAGCGCTGAACAGTTTCCAACGTGTATTTGGAAGTGAGTCCTCGATGGGCATGTTCTCCGGAGAATCCAAAGCGCTTGATGCTGATTTCATCTTTTCTACCATCCAAACCATTTCCAGGCAACACAATCTTGATCGGTTCGATCCTTCTGCATTTGATTACATCATCATTGATGAAACTCACCGAGCTGGAGGAGAAACGTATCAGCGAATTCTAGAACACTTTCGACCCCAGTTTTTGTTGGGCATGACGGCGACACCGGAAAGAACCGATGGATATGACATCTACCAGCACTTCGACCACAACATCGGCTACGAAATCCGATTGCATCGCGCGCTGGAAGAAGACATGCTATGTCCCTTCCATTATTTCGGAATTAGCGATTTGACCGTAGACGGCGCCACCGTGGAAGACGAAACTGCTTTCAACTTATTGGTTCATCCTGAACGGGTCCAACACATCTTCAAGGCCATCCAGCGCTATGGCAGCCACGACGGTGTCTTTCGGGGCCTGATTTTTTGCAGCCGCATCGATGAATGTGAGAGTTTGAGCCTTGCATTGAATGCACTGGGTCTCCGAACCCTCGCACTCTCAGGCAAAGATGGAAATCAAGAAAGGCAAAATGCCATCGATCGACTCGAATCCGACGGCCCCGAACGATTGGATTTCATCATCTCAGTCGATATTTTCAATGAGGGCGTCGACATTCCAAAAGCGAATATGATACTGATGCTAAGGCCGACCCAATCAAGCATCGTATTCATCCAGCAGCTCGGGCGGGGCTTGCGGAAAACAAGCAACCCGAAAAAATTCCTAACGGTCATTGATTTCATTGGAAACTACACCAACAACTTCATGATCCCCATGGCTTTGTATGGAGATCAATCCCATGACAAGGACAAGTTGCGCCGGTTGGTCTCTTCTGAAGGAGCGCATCTTCCTGGCCTGTCAACCGTGCAATTTGATGCGATTTCAAAAGCCCGGGTATTCCAGTCGATCAACGACCATGTTACAAAATTGAATGACCTGAGAAAAGACTGGAATGATCTGCGACTCCGACTGGGGCGAACCCCGTGGATGATCGATTTTCTCGAACACAGCGGCCGCCACCCGATGGCATTTGCCGATTACTCCCATGGGTATCGAAACTTCCTGACCAAAATGGCCTCGGAATCTTACCCACCACTGGATCGGCAGGCACAGGAGGCCATAAAAAGCTGGACGCGTCATGCCTTGAATGGCACTTCCGTAGAAGAGCCGGTCATTGCATTTCAATTGCTTCAGAAAGGGAAGATCACTTGGAGTGAACTCTCGGCCGAAATCGCGCACTTAACCAATGCTCACTACACCCCCACTCAGGAGCGATTGCAGAGTGCAGCCAACGCGTTTAATTTGCAATTCGATCGGATGAAAGTCAATAAGGCACTCACCCCTGTCGGCGAGGCAATCGGCCTTTCAGTTCTAAAAACCACGCCTGATGGCATTGTGGCCGAGTGGTCCAATCTACCCGGTTGGAACGATGATGCGACTCATTTGCGGAAGTCCGTGGAAGATCTTGCCGCCTTCGCATTGCGTGAGGCGACATCAAACGAAGCTGAATGGAGACAAGGACTCGTCAGATACCGAAAATACGACCGCGCCGATGTCTTCAGGATACTGGGCACTAAATTGAATCCCGTGGCGCAAAATGTTGGTGGATATCAAGTTCAAAATGATCAATGGTGCCCCATTTTCGTTACGTACCATAAATCGGAAGACATCTCTGCTTCCACTCAGTATGAGGATCGCTTTAAATCTCCCAAGGTGATGCACTACTTCACCAAAAGCAATCGATCCCTCACCAGTCCTGATGTGCAGTTTTTTAGAAAATCGGCCCTGAGCGGAGCGCATCACCTACCACTATTCGTCAAGAAAGACGATGATGAAGGCATCAGTTTTTATTACGTTGGAGACGTTCGTCCTGACCCCGATTCCTTCACGGAAACCACCATGAAAAAAGAAGGTGGAGGCAGCACGCCCGTTGTCACCATGGACTTGATCTTAGATCAGCCGGTGAAAGAGGCGTTGTACGATTATTTGATCAGCGACGTTTAATCACTCCTCGCCGACCGGCCGCAAGCACCAGACTTCTTCTTGGGCTCGCGTGACAGCGGTATAGACCCATCGGGCGTACGATCGTCGATGTTCGGGATGGTTTTGCCATTCGCGGGCGCGATTGCTGGCGGGATCGACGATCACTGCGGGCCATTCGCCGCCTTGTGAATTGTGGACTGTGACGGCGTACCCGTAGGCGACACGAAGGGCGTTGAAGTAAGGATCGTTTTCAATCTTCTTCTGGTATTCTTCGTAGCCCTCATCTCCGGGAGATTTGGGAGTGAGTCCAAATCGGTTTTTGATGCGTCGTTGGACATCGATCAGCAAGGCCTGCTCAAGCCATTGGTTTTGAACGGAATCCCTTAGTCGGCTAGCTAAGATCTTCACGTCTAAATCGATGTGTTTTTCTCCCTGAATCGTCCGAATGCGTGCATCCCAAAATTCTAGTTGGACAGCGATTGTTTGCTTTGCAAGCTTGATTTCGGTCGTGCGCTCCTCGATGGGGACGCTGATGACTTGAATGAAACTGCCATTGCGCAGCGCAACACCGTCAAATCCAATTTCAAGTTCTCCGTAATCATGCCAGCGTTGGTTGCGTTTCACAAGCAATACGTCATTCAGATGCAGGAGCCGGTGGTCTCGATCCAGCGCCTTTCGAATGCGGCGATTGAATTCCTTCACGCGGCTGTTGGTGTGCGAGAGAATGACTGCATTCGAAGGCGTTTCACCATGGGCCGTAAGTTCCAAGTATTTTGAAACCAATGCAGACTCTGACAGTGGTTGCACCTTATCGCGAGGATCTTTTGGAAGTGTATCGCCTTGTTGCATTGCCTGTCGCACCTCGGTTACAAAATTGAGCAAGCTGCCTTCCTCCTGGCGTTTGATTTCGGTCAATTCCGCGACGGGAAGCGGAACGCGTTGTACCTCTGCTGGCAACCAAGCTTTGAGTAACTCTGCGTCCAAAGCCGGACTATCATTTCCCAAAGTACGAATGGGAGACAATTGGCCTTGGTCGCCGACAAATAAAATCCGCAAGGGGTTCGCCTCATCCAGTTCAGCCGCATCGAGGAGATCTTTCAGCAAGTTTCCTGAGCCAAACCGCATGTCTTTTTCCTCTTCTTCGTTCCTGTATCCCTGGTCACCTACCATCGAAGATTCATCTACAATCCAAAGGGTTGGATGCTCATTCCAGTCTTGCGTTTTGACATCTGCAAATAGCGAAAGCTGATCCACGTTGAAGTCCATCGGCTTCAACTTGTAAATGAAACTGTGAATGGTTTTGGCCTCAATCCGCACAGGCACATCGGATTTGGGTAAGTGCTTTATGATCTCCCGGCCCAATACCTCAGAGGCGCGACCGGTGGGCGCAAGGACTTTGATGTCCCAACCTTTCTCCAACAATCCACTGATGATGTGCGCCACCAAAAACGTCTTGCCCGTGCCTGCAAACCCCTTCAAAATGCCCACACGAGCTTCGCCATCTTGGTTGAATAACGGCGCCATTGTAGACTTGGCAATTTCTTGATCGGAGGTGAGGACGTGCGGCATGTTGGGTCAGGTAGTGAGTCAAGTTAGGGCGACGGCGGTGCGCTGTTCAAAAACAATGCCAACAAGTCTTTAGAATAAACTAGCCTGTTGACCTTTATTCAAAAGGGCATATTTACCATTTGGCTTGCGTTCTACCCTTCCATTCTCTTGCCATTCTTCCAGTAGCGAGGCCATCCTTTTTTGTCCTCCTGGATAATCCACGAGCTGCATGACGGCTTTGATACCCAGGCCAGTTTTACCCGCTTGTGTCAGATGAAAACACACGCGCTTCCATTCCTCTTCAACTGGATTCATTCGGACAACCGACCCTGTTACTCCGCCCCAAAATGGCAACCCCAATCGATTCAATGCCACAAGACCTTCCGCAGTAGGATCCTGGCGGACAAAGACAGCAGGACACGTCGCATATTTCAATTGTTCTTCAGCACCAGCCCAAGTGCCACCCGATTTCAAATCAGATGCAACAATGACTGCCCGCTCCGCCAATGCATAGATGTACTTATTGCGGTCCATCGCTCGCCACACCTGAAACGACGAGGAAGGATCGGCTGCTGAAAGTAAAAGCAGTCTATCGGAGAGGATGTATTGACGGAATGACTTGGAAAGTACGACCCGAGACAAATCATTGGGCAAGACCGCGACAGCACTTCCGCCCGATTCCAATGCTCCCATGATTGCGGCCAAGTCCACGCCTTTGGCACCGCCTGAAACGATCGCTTCTCCAGCAACCGCACGTTCTTCCGCCAGAGCCGAAGTCCAATCCAAAATGGCGGGTGTTGTCACCCGAGAACCTACCATCGCAAAACCAGTGCGTTCGAGGATCTGCGTATTTCCAACCACATACAAAACTGGCGGTCGGGCATTCTTCAACCTGTCGTTGTATTTCGTAGGATAGGCAGAATCGGATCGCCCTATGACTTTGATGCCTCGATTCATCCATTTATTCATGGCGTCAGCCATGGCCAAACCTCGACCGAGCAAGTAGGACAAACGTTCAGAATGCAGCGCTTCAAACTCCATGAGTTCGTTCCATTCCTCGGGCACGCTAGCAAGCAAATCTCCTGGACGTTTGCCCAGTAATACAAGGGTTTTTGCCACTTGGTTGTACTCTGGCAATGTCAAAGGAGGAAGTCCCCCTGCGGCACGACCGCCGAATTCGCCAGTCAGCAAGAGAGCTACTTGAGTATCGGGAGAAAGTGTCGACATCGGATTAAGCGCCTTGGGCTAAAGCTAGTGAAATGGGATGAACTGCATTACATCCATTCTCTATCAAAGCATAGGATAAAACCGTCATTGTCCAACCCGAATCGACCATATCATCAAACAAGAAGACAGGTCCTTCAGGCACCTCGGACTTTACCTCGAAGGCACCATCTAGGTTACGAACCTGGTAGGCGCTGTTTTGCATTATTTTCTGGACCGGCTTCTCTCGAGCCGCTTCGATAATCGGATGGAATGGAATTTCCAACGCTTCGGCCAATCGCCCAGCAAAATCAGGCACCAATTCCGGGTGCCGACCTGACGGCACGCATGTCAACCACTTGGGAAATTCATCGTCAAAAGTTTCTCGCAACATTTCCTTCATGGCTCCCACCAATTCATCTGAAAACCGACCATCCTCATACTTACCCACTCGGACTAGTTTTCCCCAAAACGTATCGCCATAATAACAAAGAGCACGTCCTAATTGAGCACGTTTTTCAATGGAGATTTTACCGCTTTCATCAAATTGCTCGAAGTGCACCGAATGTGGCCATTGCTTTCGAGGCTCAAAGGTTTTCCAGGTGCGCCGTAAGTGCTTCTCGGCAGCCAAAATAGATATGCCATCCAGTTCGATGGCCAACGGAGCCTGAACAACCAATGCGTCTTTGGAACTGCCTTTGCTATCCAATTTATTCATCAAAAACTCCATGTGATCGCCAAAAGTAAGCGCCATATATTCCTTCATTTCCTCAAGTTCACTCCAGCGCAATTGCGTTAGCCGATCAGATCGTTCCCAAAACTCATCCGAAAACTCAGTGGCTGTCAAAAAATATCGGTGATTCTCCTTCACGATGGGTGCCGGAGATTCTAATGACAACAATTGCAGCACTTTTTCCAAACGCCCCGCACGCACATTTACACGTCTCAAAATTTGATAACGGGTCAGACCATCCTCTGCTTCAGATAAAACATCGAAAACCTTCTCGACCTCTGTTCGCGTCGGAAAGGCCCCTCCAATAAAATGATCATGTATTTCATCGTCTTCCACACCGCTGAGTAAAACACCTCTTGCCTGATCAATGCCTCGACCTGCGCGACCCACTTGCTGGTAATATGCGATGACTGAACCGGGCATCTGATAGTGCAAAACGAAACTCAAATCTGGTTTATCGAAACCCATTCCCAATGCCACAGTAGCCACGAGGGCTTTGTATCGATTTTTCAAAAGCGCTTGTTCTAGTTCAGGTCGGATATCACCTGAATCGGACGTATACGCTGCCACGTGGTGACCGCGCATCGTCAACCAGGAACTTACATTCTTGGCATCCCGTTGTGTTAGGACGTAAATGATGCCATTCCCTTCTAAGCGATGCAACGCAGCGTCCAACCAAGCCAATCGGTGGGCTGCATTGTCCATTCTGATGGTCTCCAATGCGAGTCCTTGTCTGTTCAATGGACCACGCATGAGCATCAATTCAGGTCCCAAAATTTCCTGCAAGTCAGAGGTGACCCGATCATTGGCAGTCGCTGTCGTCGCGAGCAAACGCGTATTTTGAGGCAGCTGTTGAATCAATCGTGTGATGAGTCGGTAATGTGGACGAAAATCATGCCCCCAGTCAGAAATGCAATGCGCTTCGTCCACGATGAGCAATGAGACCGCATCCGAAATCTCACTCAAAACCTCGGCCTTGAATTCTTCATTGGCCAATCGTTCTGGAGAAATCAACAAGATGTCCACTTCCTGATTTTTCACAGCCTCTTTCACCTCATCCCATTGATCCTTATTGCCCGAGTGAATCGTCTGTGCTTTGAGCCCCATTCGATTTGCTGCTTCCATTTGATTGCGCATCAATGCCAACAGCGGCGAAACCAGCAACGCTACCCCCATGCCTTTCTCTCGCAGCAATTTGGCGGCCACAAAATAGACCATGCTTTTCCCCCACCCTGTGCGCTGAACAATGAGCATGCGGCGCGGTGCTGACACCAACCCTTCGATGGCTTCTTCTTGCCCATCTCGAAATTCCGTGTTTTCGCGCCCCGTACCTTTTTTCAGAAGCTCATTGGCGCGTTGACGGTCGAAATGGAAATTCATGGCTGAAAAATAATCACCATTCCTCAAATTGAGACCACTATGGTTTTACAGAGCTCCCTGATGGCTGAAGGTAAACTTCAATCACTTCCATCAACCGCGCTTCAATGGCTTGCCAATCCCGGGCAAGGTTGACGGTGGCGACAGCCATCCTGTGCGGAGGCATGCTGTATTTGTGATGAAAGTCGTTCTCATCAACCGTAGCGTAGAGCAACATGCCTTCGGCGTCGATATCGTGCGGATGCGTGGGAGGCTTTCCCTCAGCGATGGCTCGATGCGCCCGCATGGCGCATTGCGTGACATAACTATTGAGCTGGTACATGTTGTTGGATTCAAACTTACCTCTGGAGATGCCTCCCGAACCGTAAAACTTCGTGTCCATGATGATTTTACGGTCGGGATGCTCGAGGGTGATGTCGGTTTCCATTTGGGGCAAGAAATCCTGCGCTTCTGAACTTGTCGATTCCCATTGCCACTTAAAGTAGCGGCGGCTGAAATAGGTCCACCCTTCTGACGCCAGCTTTTTGGCGTAGAAATTCCGAACAAACGACTCGAACAGATCAAACAACCGCTCCTCCACCACCCCATAAAATTGCTGTTCAGCAGCTTCCAGCGAGTCGCGGCTTTCCGCAACGGAAGTTGCCTCGAGGATGAGCCGGCAAATGCTGAGCAAGAAGCCGT
>CAJQKK010000237.1 GCA_905478895.1 uncultured Flavobacteriales bacterium
CGAGGACTCAGATGTGAATGTCAAGGAATGCCCCGTTTCGAGGATTTTTTTGATTTGGAGTCTGGTTGGTTGGTTCATTTTGGGAGTGCAAGTAGCCGGGAAGAATTTAACGCCATTCAATAATCAAACTCCAAATCAATGATTCGAAATTGGTTGGACCGGAAGGAAACCATTTCATCGACTTCTTTGCCCTCGAACGATTTGTAGATTTCTGATTCTTCGCCAAATGCAGCCATTTCATCAGATTTGCGACTCAGTTCGAGCCATTCGTCCCTTGAGTGACCTTTGAAATCACTTTCCCGGTTGGATAAGAAAAGATATCGAAGCTGCTTTTTCTCGACACCTGACGCTATGACTTCCACCGTCACCAAGCATGGCGATAGCACGTGATTCGGTGCGGTTTTGGGCTTCACATCGACGGGAGCGGTCTTTTCTGAAGTGGAATTTGGCCGATGCTCATTGGGCTGAGACGCCTCACTTGCTTGTGATTTGGCAGCGAGGGGAACGATATCTTCATTGGGATCCAGTTGCACCGGGCGAACCGGTGACCGATTGGATTCGAATTCTACAGGGTCTGCAACCCATGAAGGCAACGGAGCTTTGGTACTTGACCAGCTATTCTGAAGCTCTTCAATTTGTCGGAACAACTGGGCCGCCGCATTTTGATGATCCATCCACCAGTTTCGGGACCAGATGCGGACGAACTCATAGCCCGCTCCACGCAGCAAACTTTCTCGGTGGTAATCTGCCAGTTGATTTTGCCAACCTGAATGGAAAGCTTCGCCATCACATTCGATGGCAATTTTCAATCCAGGCTGGGATTTGGGTTGAATGACCATGTCGATGCGAAAGCCCATCGCAGGCTGTTGAAGTTGAATTTCATCTTCATTGAATTTGCTTCGCAAAACGTGCCAAACTTCAGACTCGAAGGGACTGTCAAAGTGCTCCTCACTGCTTTGTGTTTTCTCGCTTCCATTGAAGGAGTTGGCCTTGAGGATATCCAAGATCCGATTCATCCGATTTTCATCGCCATCTGATATCGCTTGGGCGTATTGGATGTAGGCATGCAGCAGTCCTCTGCTCCAAGTGCCTTGAGAACCAGCAGCCAATTCATGTTCGAATAAACTGTGCGCTTCTGCGGGAATGGAGTTGAGTACAATCACCTTGTGTCTTGAGCGGGTAATCAAAACATTGAGCAGGCGGTATCCATGTTTTTGGTTGATGGCTCCATAACTTCTCGAAAATCGTCCTGTTGGTGTTTTTCCGTAGCCGACTGAGATGATGAGGACATCGCATTCGTCCCCTTGCAAATTCTCAAGGTTTTTGACATTGAGTCCGGCTTCTTCTAAGGGTTCGATGTGTTTGCGGAATTTGGAGTCTTGCTTGGCTTGCTCAATCGCACGGATGATTTTTGTCCGTTGGGTGACGTTGAGGGTGGCGATCATCACCTTTGGAACCGATTTTTTCGGAACATCGAATTCACTCAGAATGGCAATGACTTTTTCGATCTCGTCGGCATTGTGTTGGTTTTCCCAAGTGCCTTGGACATCTAAGAGCTGAATGGGCACATATTGGGCCGTTGAGGGTCGAATGACCAGACGCGAATAGATCGCGTGGTTGGAAAATTGAATCAGATAGGGGTGATGCGATCGGTAGTGAAAGTCCAGAAAGCGCGAATTGAATTTGGGTTGTTGCTGACAAAACTCCAGAAGCGATTCTACTTCGATGTCTGCGCCGGCATATTCGTCATCGTCCTCCTCAAATAAATGGTCCACCGCTACTTTGAAGTACTGCGAAGGCGGCATTTGGTGTTCGTCGCCTGCCACAACAATGGATTGACCTTTGAGCAAGCACGTCGCTGAATCTTGCAACTCAACCTGGGATGCTTCGTCAAAAATGAGCAAATCAAAACACTGGGTCTGTCCCTCAAATAGATTGCAGACCACCTCGGGTGTGGTCAGGTGAATCGGAAAGAGCCGCGTCATATCGAGCGGGTGCCTGTGATAGAGTTTGCGCAGCGATTTTCTGTTCTTGCCTGTTTTTGCAAATTCTTGCTTGAAGCTGTGCACCAAGCGGTGACTTTCAATTTCATTCACCCCGTCAAAGAATTGATCGAAAATTGATTTCTTCGTGGCGTTGAGAATGCTCGATTTCAATGTTTCGACCTCCTCTTCGATTTTGCGAATGTTGATGTTGTCGATGGGCATATGGTCCAGCCCTTCCCAGTTCTGAATGAGCTGTTTCGAGATGTGGTACTCCATCCACTCTTTGCACAGTCCGGATTCAAAATCAGATGGAGCGAGCTGCTTGTCAGCAGCTGAATGGACCCAGCGCATCATGAGTGGAAGACGCGTGGAATGTTGTTTGAAATCCAAAAGAATTTGTGGACCAGCCGATCCAAGAAGCCATTCATGGCCCTTGCTTGAAAGCCATTGTATGGCTTCGATTTCTAGGCTGATCTTTCCGCTATGAGCAATGGATTCCTTCAGTGCAGCTTGAAATCCTGCAATTTCGGGCACACTTTCGTGATCTTCAGGGGCTTCTAATGCTGCCAAAAGCCAGGCTTGTCTTTTTTGAAGATCTGCAATTGCTTTGGAGGGGCTTGTTTCTGGATCAATTTGTGGCAAAAGCTTATAGCTGGAAGCCGATTCTTCAAGGCTTTTTCGGAAGGCCTTGAATTCTTCTTTCAGGACCTGAAAGTCATCATTTTTGTGAAACCCCAAGGAGCGGATTTGTCGCTGAATTGTGCGCCAATTGGACCAGAACTCTTTTGACTCTGCGTTGAAGATTCTTCTGAAAAATCGCGCAATCCCTGAGGCTTTGACAGTGGCGTCATGTTCGGGATGACGCTTGAGGTCGAAAAGACGGTTGTCGATTTCATCAAGCTGGGCTTGGTTCGCTTTTGCAATTCGGATTTCTTCCGCAAACGCATTTGCGCCCCATTCTCGTTCATTGATCAGGTTAGAATTCTGAAGCTCACGTGGAAGCGCTGTGAGTCTGGCGCGACTGCCATCCAATATGGACTGAATGCTCTCCTCGCGCTTTGACGATTCATCGATAAGGGGCTGAATGCTTGAAGCGATATTCTTTCGAATTTCTTCTTGCTCCTGGATGTATTTCGTTTGATTGTTGAGAATGGACTCGATGAGGTCCAAGTCACTTCCAACCTGCGCTGTAGTGATGCTCTCGTTGACCATTTCTCTCAACTCCAAGCAAGGCTTAATCTCGTTGAACTGTTCGGTGAGCCAGTTGACGTCCCGAAGGGTGTCTTCCAAGTTGGCTCCCCAAGCGCTTAACTGATCGGCCGTGGGCGTCATCCGCAACAAATCGGATTGATTGGCTTCCTTCAATTCTCGTTCAACTTGGATGAGACGGGCGAGGATGTCCTTGAAGGTCCGCTTGGGCGTAGCTAAGCTGTTCTGGGCGAACTGCTTTGCCTGATTGATGAGTTCAGAGAGGTCGGAGTAGCGCTGCTCATTGACTTGAGCATCATGATCCACCACATCCCATTCCTCTGCTCGTTTGCGTGCCTCGTCGATGAGTTTCCTTCTATCCTTGATGGGATTCGTCACTTTGGCAATTCCCGAATGGATGCCGAGGTCATGCAGATTGTTTTCGATCACTTCGAGCGCAGCTAACTTCTGACAGACCACCGCTACACTCATTCCTTTTGCAACAGCTGCGGTAATGAGTGCCGTGATGGTCTGACTCTTGCCCGTACCTGGAGGACCGTGCAAAACAACATGCTCTCCATTGATGATGTCTGGGATAATGCTCGCTTGACTGGGATCGAGTTGATTGGCCCCGAGTATTGATGTTTTTAAGCCACCTTCTGCGAGGTCTTCGAGTCCTTCTTGATTCGTTTCCAGGTCTCGGATGATGCTGACCTTGCCTTCGGAAAATTTACCGAGCAAGGCGCTATTGACAAGGCTGATGCGAAATGGTCGAGCCTCTTGTGTGACGAGATCAGACTTTTTGGTGAACTGCATCCGATCCAGTCCGGCTGACTCCTTTGTTCCGAGGTTGGATTCAATTTTGGGGTTGGCCGCCAAAAAATCATCGATCGCATTTTTGAAATCTTCTGTAAATGTTTCCAGCGGCTGGCCATCTGTAAAGCGCTCGTACAGGGAATTGAGGTCAATCGCGGTCCCGTCATTTTCGACCAAACCTTCCAACGAATGGTTTTTGGATGGCGCATCTTTCGAGGCTTTGATCGTCCATTTGTTTTGACCGGGAACCAGGTCGATGTCCCAAACGAATAAAGGGGCTGCGAAGCAGTTGGTTGTGGCGCTATTGTTTTCTTGAATCAGAATGGGATAGCCGATCTTCAGGGGATTGCTTCCTTTTTCTTTTTCTTGCGTGCGCCCCTGGTCGTGCAGGGAAGCTAGTTTTTTCGTCACATCCGATTCATCCAAGGTGGACTCCCAGTCCAAGTCCGTGGGTTTGTAAACGATTGAGCTCCCTTTGAACAACGTTTTGACCAGCTGCTCCGAATACCCCGGCTGGAAGTCATCCAATCGCGCCAAGTCCAACTTGGTGCGCGTGCGCTTGAAATCACCGGGCAGGCAAGACAGGAAAAGCGACCGCGAATTCTCTTGCTTGAGAATGTAGATGAGCTGTTGAACCTTCTGCTTTGTAATCAATGTCATTCCGCGCAAATTGTGTTACAAATTACGTTGAATAATTCAAGTGCATGGAAACATCTTCAGCGCCCTCAAGCCACCATGCTCTCCACAAAGACCTCGACGAACTCGCGCATGCGGCCGAGGATGCGCTCGCCAATTTCGCGGGCGCGAAGGACGCTAGGGCGGTTGCCGAGGCATTGGAAGATGTCGTCGCGGATGGGTTCTTGTTTGCTGTAGATATACGATTCCATGAGGGCCGCGAATTGGTCGCGGTCGAGGGCTTCTTCCTCGCAGATTTTGGCGAGGGCCATGGTCTTTTCGCGTTGGACGTAGCGGTCAAATTCGTCCGGGATGGCGTCCACGTCGTGAATGAGGGGCAGGTTCTCATCGATGAATCGCTCAATGAGCTCGCGCTTGGAGCGAAGCTTCACTTCACCCGCGATCATGTCGAGGATGGCCTTCTTTT
>CAJQKK010000238.1 GCA_905478895.1 uncultured Flavobacteriales bacterium
GGGAGCGGCTCGCAACGACGGTATGTGGGCGGTCGCCTTGATCGAATGGAATGGAATCGCTTTTGGACATCCATTCGGAAGCCGGCCACTCCATTGAACCGGCCTGCGTCTTCCTCGCGCCTAATTCAACCGAACCGAAATACAAGTCACCGGACACGGGCACAAAAATGACCCCCAGAACCGGTCGACCGTGCTCCACCAGTGCGATGTTAACCGTAAACTCTCCGTTGCGCTTGATGAATTCCTTGGTTCCATCAATCGGATCCACAATCCAGAGTGTATCCCAAGCCTGACGTTCCAGCACTGGAATAGCCTTGCCTTCTTCCGACAAGACCGGAAATCCCGTGGCATTGAGGTGCTTCATAATCACTTCGTGGGACGCCAAATCTGCGCGCGTAAGCGGGCTGTTGTCGCCTTTCACCGTCACATCAAAATCACCTGATTCATAGATTTCCATGATGGCACTGCCCGCCTCCAATGCGGCCAACACTGCTACCGCTAATTCTGCTTTCATGCTTTGCATTCTAATAAATTAAATAAACCTAGCCTCATTGAATCGGCAACTTCATTGCGACGGAATCTCCGGTTGCAATGGTCAAGCGATTCGATCGCAACCATGGATTCAAGGTTTTCAACGCCTTCAGGTGAGTGCCTTGCTCCAATGCAAATGTCGCCAAATCAGGAATGGACTGCTTCACGGAAATCAGCCGTGTCTCATAGGGCGCATACAGCGCCTCAGGCTGAATGAAAAAACCATAGGCTTCAGGATCGTCGAAAATGGCCTTGATCGCCAACATTCGAAAGACGTATCGAGCGGTTTCATCATTCAGGTGCAATTCCCAGTATTCCCCAACTCCCTGTGCCACAAGGGCCTTTTTCAAACCTGCACGCCCCATATTGTAGGATGCCGCAGCCAATGCCCAAGAACCGAACTCCTCTTTCGCTTCGAGCAGGTATTCGCACGCAGCACGGGTGGCCTTCTCGACATGGTAACGTTCATCCATTTGACCATTGATCTTCAGCCCATAAGCCGGAGCCGTTGATTTCATAAACTGCCAAAACCCTGCGGCTCCTGCCGGGGACACCACCTGGCTGAGGCCGCTTTCTATGATTGCCAAGTATTTGAAGTCATCCGGCAAACCCGCTTCGGCAAGGATTGGCTCAATGATGGGAAACCAACGCGCCGCGCGCTTGAAATAAAGCAGTGACGAGCTGTGACGGTAGGTATTGACGATGAGCTCCCGGTCCAGTTGATCCCGAACGCCATACGTCTCCAATGGCACCCCTTCACCCGCCAAATCCAGTTTTACCGGAATTTCAGGTGCGTTGTTCTCGGCCCAAATGCCTCTTTTCGTGGGCTGAAAATTCAAATCAACGCCTTCCGAGTGGCTCGATATGTTCGAGAAAACAAGCCCCGCTAGTAGAAAAAAAACGGCCAGTATTGGAGTCGTTTGCCTCAGTCGCTTCCGCACGTGGCTTGGTTCATTCGTTCGGATCGGATTTTTTTCTAGCGGTTCCATGGCGTAAAACTATCTCCGACAACCAGTAAACACGTCCAGGTTGGGACGGAAATAATTGATTTGTTTTGAACAGCGCTTCGAAGTCCTGTTGATGGGTGAAAGCCCACAACTTGACTCAAAATGGCCAGTCAATGGCCCCCAATAAAGGCGCCACTGCATCCTTTTCGGACAAGATCGGGCCGCCTTTGGGCATTCCTGCTCCTGTCCAATCGATTCCCACCGCAGGATCGTCCCAGCGAATACTGCCCTCGGATTCGGGACTGTAAGAAGCAGTGCACCGGTATTCCACAACACAGTGATGTTCCAAGGCCAGGAATCCATGGGCAAAACCTCCTGGAATCCAGAGTTGCGAGCCGTTTGCATGCGACAATTCGCAACCGAACCATTGGCCCCGTGTTGCCGACTCTTTTCGCACATCGACCGCCACGTCGAAAACGCGGCCGGAAGCCACACGGACAAGCTTTCCTTGTGCATGAGGAGCGCGCTGAAAATGCAGGCCCCGAAGCGTTCCCAACTTCGAAATGGACAGATTTTCTTGGACAAAATGCAGGGAATTCCCCTGTGGATCCTTGACCATCCCTTCACGCCATGTTTCCCAGAAAACACCTCGATCATCCGCAAATTGCCGCGGCGTCAATTTCAGCAGGCCTTCCAGAGGCAGTTGTTCAATCTTCATGGGTTGTTCAAGACAAACGCCCATAACACCGTCAAGGTGGAAATCAGGCTCGTAATGGGCGTTAAACTTTCGGTGGTTTCCCGAACCAATTGGGGCATGGGTTCCACGTAAACAATATCGTACGCCTGCACGACCATGTTGGCATCATCCAACCCGTCGACAACCGAAAGGTCCATTTTGTAAACATCGCGGCCGGTCTCTGTTTTCCGTATCAGTTTGACCTTGGATGCGTTTCCCCGTCGTGCGATGCCGCCGGTCATCGCCAATACCTCCAGCAACGTAGTGTTCATATTCACCAATGGAACCACAGTCGCTTGGCCGGCTTCACCTGGAAACACAAAAACACGGTTATTGGTAACACGAATGATCACATATGGATCGTTATAAAAACTGGTATACGCATCTTCGAGCAGACCCTCCGCCTCATCAATGGTGAGGCCTTCAAGCCGAATGTCACCCAATTCAGGCAGTTCGACCAACCCGTCGGGCTTGACGAGATAAGTGAAGCCACCTTGTTGGTTCATATTCATCATTTGCTGCTGATTTTGACCGCCGCCGCCGCTTTGGCTGGTCATCGTGCCGGCCGTGCGTTGATTCAATCGTTCCCCATTGTTGCTGAACAACTGAAACGAAAGCATATCATTGGGGGCGATCCGATAGCCCGGGGCGTCCTTGGTCGCCAAGTCATCCAAGTTTGCAAATTCATAGCCTTCACCCGTGCGAAACAAAATGTCTTGGTTGATCGTGCATCCGTTTAGAAAGAGCAAGGAAGCGGCGAAAAGAACAAGGACGAGCTGGGGAGTCTTCATGGATAAGTGCAAAAATTTGCTGCAAAATACCAATGAAATCCGCACGACCGGCATCGGAGGTATCTTTGCACCATGTTGGAGAATAAAACCCATCGGTTGCGTGCCGTTGAACCCACCGATGCGGAGCAACTGCATCGCATCGAGAACAAGTCTGACGAATGGTGGCTAGGATCAAATTTAGCGCCCTTCAGCCAAGCCACCTTGCAACATTACTCGGAAGGAAAGCATGATCTCTGGCGGGATTTGCAATTGCGCATGATGATTGAAGCGAAGCAAGGAAACAACCGCTCCATCGGTGCCGTCGATTTGTACCAACTGGATCCGCGCAACCGAAGGGCCGGTGTTGGGATCGTCATCGAAGAAGAAGAACGGCGCAACGGGAATGGACTTGCCGCCCTTGGCTTGTTGTCAGACTATGCGTTTGGTCATCTCGGGCTCCATCAACTTTGGGCAGAAGTGCCAGAATCAAATGGTGAAAGCATCAACCTTTTCCTCCGTGCAGGATTCGAACAAAAAGGCACCATGCAGGATTGGATTTGGCGCGGAACGGATTGGCAGCATGCCTGCTGGATGCAAAAAATTGGAGCGTAATGGCGCTGAAAAATTGGATGCGTGCGACCCTCGTTGGAGGGACCATCTGTGCCGCAGGACTAGCAGGTTCCTATTCCTGGTTTTACTACAAAATGTGGAATCGCCCGGTGGGCAATGCTACCGCTTGGTGCATCGAAATCACGCCGGATGAAGCCAGAACGGGCGAATGGATGAAGCGGCATACTGAAATTTCCGGAATCATCCAGTGGCGCCGATGGAGCTCCTATGCAGGTAGATACTGCGAAGAAGGCTTCACCTCAGCGCATCAAATCGCCCGACGGATTGCGACTGGACAGCGCGAAGAGGTTGCTGTCATTGTGCCAGCAAAGCGAAGCTTGGCTGAGTTGGCTTCGGTCATCGCTGTGCAATTGCATG
>CAJQKK010000239.1 GCA_905478895.1 uncultured Flavobacteriales bacterium
GTGGGGTAGATATCGTTCGAGAAGAAAACCGCAATGCTCCGGGGCTTCATTTGCGCCATGAAGTTTGCGCGGTTGCGCTTGTAGAGATCAGAAGAAAGAGATTGGTATCGCATGTCGCGAAGATACCGGCTCCTCTGCATTGAACCTAACTCGGCTCAAGCAGGAATCCGTTTGGCACCTTATCGTGGAATAATGAGCTATGCTCACAAGGATAAAATTCGTTAGGTTCGGAAAACAGAGCATCTTTGCTCAGAATTATTGAACGTAAAATGAAACAAGGACCAAAACCAGTAGGGAATTACCCTCACACCAAATCCGTGGGCAATTTGTTGTTTTTAAGTGGAGTGGGGCCTCGTATTTCCGGAAGTGATGCCAATGATAGCGGCGTCCCTGGCCTAGAGTTGGATCACAACGGCAATTTCAAATCCTTTGATTTTGCCGCTCAAGTGCACAGTGTTCTCGGCAATGTCAAAGCCATTCTCGAAGCCAACGGAAGCCAGTGGGAAAACCTCGTGGACATCACCGTTTTTCTGGTGGACATGCACCGGGACTTTGGCACATTCAATCGCATTTATGCCGAGTACTTCCCGGACCCTGAGACACAACCGTGCCGAACAACCGTTGAAATCAATCGACTTCCCACCCCCATTGCCATTGAGCTGAAATGCATGGCAGTGCTCGATTGAAAACGGCACGTCAAAAACCTTGGCTCAATCCTTGTTATTCAAGAACATGATCAGGCCGATGCTCTTTCTTTTCTTCATGTCTGCAAGCCTTTTCAGCTTCAGTCAAGGCGATTCTACTTCCACAACCACCATGCGTCCACTGGCTTTTGCGCCAGGGGAGCAATTGACCTACCGGTTCCATTACGGTTTGTTGGACGCTGCGGAAGCGACAATCGCGGTGAAAGGCTCCAATAAGCGCCCAGGCTGGACGATTGACGCCAAGGGCAAAAGCACCGGCGCATTCAGTTGGTTTTTCAAGGTGGATGACCATTACCAGTCACACATCGACCCCGAATCCGGGTTTCCCATTCACTTTCAACGGGACATCAAAGAAGGAGGGTATGAACTTCACCAAGATTACACATTTGATCAGATCAACTTTCAAGTGGATGCCATTTCCTTCAAAGGAAAAAACGCGCCGAAACAAACCCAACACAACTTGAACGCACCTGTTCATGATATGGTGAGCGGAATTTATGCGCTGCGGGGAATCGCATTCGACACTCTCATGGAAGGAGATACGGTTTCGGTGCCCTTATTCATGGATGAGGAGTGGTTTCAGCTCAAGGCCGTGTATGCGGGCAACAAGGACATCAAGTGGAACGGAGAAAAATGGAGCTGCTCTCTGATCCACCCCGTGATTCAAACAGGACGAATTTGGAAAAACCCAGATGATCTCGCGGTTTACATCACGAACGACTCCAATCGCATTCCATTGCTCGCAGAAACGCGCATCTTATTTGGATCCATTAAGATGGAACTGACCAACGCCTCAGGGTTGAGAAGTCCCTTGGGTTTCGCGCCAAACTGAGCAGAATTTCCCGAATTTGCTTGCATGCCCGATACCCCCCCTTTCGACAAGTCCATCTTAGAGAAGCTGGAAGCATTGCAAGCGAAATACGCTGCCATGGGGCAGGATTTAAACTCCTACCTCGATGGCCTGCTGCACGCTGATTATTTGACCTATTGGGACTACATCAACCTGGACACCCTGCTGAGTTTGCAGCATCCCATTACGCCTTTTCCGGATGAAGAAATCTTCATCATTTATCACCAAATCACCGAGCTTTATTTCAAGTTGTCGCTGCATGAGTTCCAGCAAATTCAGCATGAGGAGGGGATGGATTCCACCGTGATGCTCAAACGAGTGAACCGGGTGAACCGTTACTTCGAAGCGTTAACGCACAGCTTTGAAATTATGGTTGACGGCATGGACAAGGAGCAATTTCTGAAATTCCGAATGTCGTTGCTCCCGGCCAGCGGATTCCAGAGCGCCCAATACCGGATGATCGAAATCCACTCCACGAGTTTTGACCGATTGCTCAAGGAGGAATTCCGCGAGGCACACGCCAATCACACACCCGGCGACCTCGTCGACCTTTTTGACAAGATCTACTGGAAAGCCGGGGCTGTTGAATTGGCTTCCGGTGATAAGACATTGACATTGCGCCAGTTTGAGCAGAAATACGATGACACGCTCATGGAGCTGGCCGAAAATTGTTTCGAAGGCAACCTTCGGTCCATTTGGAACAACCTCGGTCCGGGACAACAAACAGACGAATTGCGCCGCGCCTTGCGTTGGTTGGATGTGAACGTAAACGTCAACTGGCCTTTGAGCCACTACAAAAGCGCCGTTCGGTACTTGCAAAAGAACCCCGAAGATATCGCAGCAACCGGCGGAACCAATTGGCAGAAGTACCTGCCACCCCGCTTCCAAAAACGCATTTTCTATCCCGAGCTTTGGAGCGAACAAGAGCAAGCCGATTGGGGCAAGGGCTGGGTAGAAAAAGAAGTGTTTGGCCGGTGATGATTCCTCGGCTCTTTACCTGTCAAATTCTTGGTTGCGCTGCCATCCTCTTCGCATTGGGCTGTGGAAACGGCACCAACCCAACGGCGGAAAGCGCCGGCATTCTCGCTTCTCCTGTGGAGCCGTTGGTGCGTTTTGGATTGCTGTGGGAAACGTTCGACGTGGATTCCGGGGTCGTTGCACCGGGGCAGTCCTTGTCGCACATTTTACTTCCTGCTGGGATGAGCCCTGGACAAATCACACTGCTCGCCCAAGCGACAGAGGATGAATATGACGTCCGCAACATGCGCAGCGGAAAACCTTGGTGGATTGCCTACGACCGGGACTCGACGGCAAAAGCATCCCACTTTATCTACCAACGAAACGCCCGAGAATACGCCCGCTTCGACTTACAAAAGCCCTACGCGGTCACGTTGGAAAGCCTCCCCGCGGACACCTTGATCCACCGGACCATTGGCACCATTGAAAATTCGTTGTACGTAGACCTTGAACGCCTCGGTGCCCCCACTCTTCTTGCACTCGCCATGGCCAATGTTTATGCTTGGACCGTTGATTTTTCGCGGCTGCAAAAAGGCGACGGTTTCGACGTGATGTACGAACGCACCTACGTCAACGGCGAACCCATGGGGATGCCTCGGGTCATTGCTTGCCATTTTCAACACCGAGGTCGGGAACTGCCCGCCTTCCGTTACGACCAAGGCGAGGGCTACGATTATTTCGATGCTTCAGGACAAAGTCTGCGCAAGGCATTTTTGAAGGCGCCGGTGGAATTCAGCCGCATCAGCAGCCGTTACAACCTCAAGCGTTTTCATCCAATTCTGCAGAAAACCAAGGCCCATTACGGCACGGATTACGCCGCGCCTCAAGGAACTCCCATCATTTCCGTGGGAGACGGAGTTGTGAGCAAATCAAGCTACACCAAAGGCAATGGCAAGTATGTCAAAATTCGCCACAACAACACCTACGAAACGCAGTACTTGCACATGTCTCGCCGGGCAGTAGCGGCAGGTGAACGGGTGAAGCAGGGCCAAGTCATTGGTTATGTTGGCTCTACGGGACTCGCCACAGGACCCCATGTTTGTTTTCGATTCTGGAAAAACGGAAAGCAGGTGGATCATTTACGGGAAGAATTCCCCCCTTCCACCCCCATCAAAGATGATCAGATGGATGCTTTTCAAGCCGCGATTCAGGAAATCAATGAGGCCATAACAGGATTGTCGAGCGTTGCAAAATAATAAGGCTTCGCGCCGATACATTTCATCGGATTGCAACCCTATCGCCGCTTTTGATGTCTAATCTTTGAGCCTTCCTGGCTTAAGCGGCATCTATTCCGAAAAATTTGTGATAACCTGC
>CAJQKK010000240.1 GCA_905478895.1 uncultured Flavobacteriales bacterium
GTTGCATGCGGCAGCGCGGCGCACCATCCAGAACGCAGGGGCATATCGCACTCCAGCACTCGAGGCACTTTTGAGGTGGTCGGATGCTTTTGGTTCAGAAAATCGCGAGCGCTACAGCCGACATTTGTACAGTGATGGCTCTGATTCGGCTTTGTCTGTGCCTATCGTAAAACCGGATTATTCAGGAACCGTTGAACAGGCTGATGGTCGTCAAATTTTGCAAAAGAATTTTGAAGCATTGTTTGAGAAATACCCTGAGGTATTGACATTTGGAGAGGATACAGGAGGCATTGGAGGGGTGAATCAGTCCATGGAGGGCATGCAGGAAAAATTTGGTGAGTCGCGTGTGTCCGACACTGGAATCCGTGAATGCACCATTGCAGGACAAGGCATTGGCTTGGCGCTCCGTGGTTTCCGGCCCATTGCTGAAATCCAATACCTGGACTACTTGTATTACGCGTTGCAAATTTTGCGTGATGATGCGGCAACTGTTCGATACCGGACTTCCGGCGGGCAGAAGGCTCCGGTCATCATCCGGACACGTGGGCACCGCCTTGAAGGCATCTGGCACAGTGGATCGCCTATGGGAGCAATCATCCATTCCTTGCGCGGAATGCATGTCTGCGTGCCGCGCAACATGACGGAAGCCGCTGGGATGTACAACACGCTCTTGCAGGCCGAAGAGCCTGCAGTGGTTGTAGAATGTTTGAACGGGTACCGTTCAAAGGAAGCTGTTCCAAAGAACATGGGGGCGTTCACGGTTCCTCTTGGCATTCCGGATGTGGTTAAAGTAGGAGAAGATATCACCCTGGTTTCATACGGATCCACCTTCAACATTGCTGCTGTTGCAGCGAATCGATTGGAGAAAGCTGGCGTGGGAGTTGAGTTGATCGATGCCCGGACATTGTTACCATTCGACAATCAAAATGTTTGCGCAGCATCGGTAGGCAAAACCAACCGTCTTTTGGTGGTTGACGAAGACGTGCCGGGTGGCGCGAGTGCTTACATCATGGAGGATGTCTTAAATCGTCAGGGCGCCTGGAAACACCTCGATGTGGCTCCAAAAACAATGGCAGCACAACCGCACCTGCCGCCTTATGGCACGGATGGGGATTATTACGCCAAGCCCAATGCAGATGATATCTACGAGGCGGTGATGTCAATGATGGCCGAAGCTGAACCCAAACGATTCAACTGAACATGATCAAAGAGCAGTTTGAGTTGAAGACCGAGTTCATCGATTTGCTTCAGTTGCTTAAAGCAACTGGCTATGCAGCGACAGGTGGAGAGGCCAAAATGATGGTAGGCGATGGATTGATTCAAGTAAATGGCGAAGAAGAAAGCCGAAAGCGCCGAAAACTTCGCCTCGGTGATGAGGTTCATATTGACGGTCAAGTTCTGATTGTGCTCATAGCCAGTGCTTAAGTCTTCGGTTGGGGTTGAATGTTTGTAATTCTGACACGGTTACACCTTACCATCCCTGTTTTTTGCGTTTCTTGGAACTTGATTCCAAAACGCATGACTATGTTGAGATCCGTTTCTTTCGTCCTTTTCGTCTTGTTTGCCCAGGCTTTTTCAGCGCAAGAAATGCTCCGAGGCCGAGTAATTGATGGAGAGCTCGGTGATCCAGTTTTTTCAGCGAATGTCATTGTAGAGGGGACGACCCAAGGGGTTACCACGGATTTCGACGGCCAATTCTTGTTGTCGGTGTCCCAGTTCCCGGTCAATATTCAGGTGAGTTTCATCGGATATGGCGTGAAGAAAATGACGGTTTTAGATGCTTCTGAACGGATCACTGTCAAGTTGATGCCTGACCAGGTTTTGATTGAGGCGGCAGAAGTGGTCGGGGATCGAATCAGTCAGAAGCAAAAGCAAGCTCCACTCACGGTAGAATCCATGGATGTGATCGCGATCAAGGAGGCGCCGAGCGGCTCGTTCTACGAAGGACTCGGAAACCTCAAAGGAGTGGATGTGACTTCGGCAAGTTTGGGATTCAAAATCATCAATACCCGTGGTTTCAATTCAACTTCACCTGTCCGTTCGCTGCAGTTGATTGATGGGATTGACAACCAGAGCCCGGGCTTGAATTTTTCCTTGGGTAACTTTTTGGGGGCATCGGAGCTGGATGTAAAGAACGTGGACATTGTGGCGGGAGCGAGTTCAGCATTTTACGGTCCGGGTGCGTTCAATGGTGTGGTCTCCATGGAAACCAAGTCGCCCTTCCAGTTTCCTGGTGTGAGCGCTTCGCTGCGTGTCGGTGAGCGGGAGTTGAACGAATTGGCATTCCGATATGCGGATTATACAGTAAATGACGAGGGGAATCCGGTGTTAGGTTTGAAAGTGAATGCATTTCGAATGACGGCTTATGATTGGGAGGCAAATAACTATTCACCAGTCGATGGCTCGCTCGAGAATGCTAGCAATGCAGGGGGTTACAATGCGGTGAACATTTATGGAGATGAGTATAGCAATACGTTTGACTATTCAGGTGATGGAAGCAGCAACGCAAGGGGACTGGGCACGTTTTTTAGATCGGGATACAAGGAAGTAGACCTCGTGGACTACAATACTGAGAATCTCAAGTTTAGTACAGCTCTTCATTGGCGTCTGAAGCCTGATGAAACTTATGATAGTCCTGAACTGATCTACGGCTTTAATTCTGGTTTTGGAACCACGGTTTATCAAGGCGATAATCGCTTTAGCCTCAGGGACATTAAATACTATCAACACAAGGCTGAGTTGCGAAAATCAGGCAAATGGTTTGTTCGAGCTTACCGCACTAGCGAGGATGCAGGAAACTCCTTTGATCCATATGCGACAGCATTAAAACTGCAAGAAAACACGAGATCAGATTACAATTATTCGAAAGTCTACTACAAGTACTGGGCTGATAGTATTGCGAATCAGATTGATTTGACTTTTCCAGATGGAGTCCTTGAGTGGATAGATGGTGTTCCAACTTATACAATCGATCCAGATGACGTTGCGGCATGGTATTCAAATAACTCAGAGCAATTGGGAGTTTGGCATGATCAAGTAAGAGCTTGGACGGAGGCAGGTTATGCAGGGCTGAGTGATGTGGCTGAGTCTCCTCTTGGATATCTTCAGCCGGGGACAACAGAATTCACGAGTGCATTTAACACACTCGTTGCAGCAAAAAATAATAGTGTAGAAGAAGGCACCCGTTTTTTCGATGAGTCGAGTTTATCTCACGTTCACGGGGAGTACATATTCAATCCACAAGGCTTAGAGGAAATTAGAGTGGGAGTCAATTATCGGCGTTACACCCCATGGAGTGACGGCACAATTTTCAGTGATACGACAAGTGAGCGCATCGTCAACCAAGAAGCAGGCTTCTATACTGGCATAAAACGCCGGTTTTTGCAAGATCGGTTGATTGGTACTTCTACTGTTCGTGCTGATAAGAATCAAAATTTTGACTGGGTATACTCGCCTGCTGCTTCCTTCGTTTTCTCGCCACGAGAACAAGATTATCTGCGTGTGAGTTTCAGCTCCGCCTTGCGAAATCCAACTTTGGCGGATCAATACTTGTGGCTTGATGTCGGGCCGGCGACCTTGGTTGGGAATCTAGAAGGAGCTGATAGCTTAATCACAGTTGATAGTTTTATTGATTTTCGAAACAGTGCAAACGCTGCCTCGGGTCAATACAGCCTGAACCGTGACACACTCGTTTATTTTGATATTGATCCCATTCGCCCCGAGCGTGTGAGGACTTTTGAAATTGGTTACCGCACCACGCTGGGACAAAAAGTTTATGTTGATGCAGGGTATTACTTTAGCGTTTATCAAGATTTCATAGGATATAACATTGGCCTCGATGCTCTTTTTATCGGAAATGAGCAATCACCGCGAGCCATTGATGTCTATCGGTATGCAGCTAACTCAAGAAGTGAAGTGCAAACGCAGGGCGCTTCGATTGGCTTGAACTATTACCTCGATAACAATTTCATGCTTGCAGGAAACTACAGTTGGAATGAGTTGGTCAAGACAGACGAGAATGATCCGATCATCCCAGCATTTAATACGCCAAAGCACAAGTACAATCTCAGTTTAACAGCTCGGGATTTGAAATTGAAAGGAAAGTCAACTTGGGGGTTTGGAGTGAACTATAAATGGGTGCAAGGATTTGTGTTTGAAGGATCGCCACAGTTTACAGGATTTATACCGACATATGACATGTTAGATGCACAGTTCAATGTATTAATACCATCAGTAAATACTACTGTAAAAGTAGGTGCCTCAAATATTATGAATAAC
>CAJQKK010000241.1 GCA_905478895.1 uncultured Flavobacteriales bacterium
TGGCACTTCCACTGTCCGTTTTTATCTGCGTTGGGGAAATTTTGCTCGGCGTGGCCCTGGTCCTCGGAGCGCTTCCCAAATTGACGTCAACACTCACAGCCGCGATCATGGCCTTTTTCACTTGGCTTACCTGGTACACGGCCAATTGCGATCCTTTTGGCACCAAAATGATTACGGATGCAACCGGAAACCTTATTGAAATTTCGAACCAATGCGTGTTGGCCTGCGGTTGCTTCGGAAATGCAATTCCATTGACACCTTATGAGAGCTTCATCAAGGATGTTGTCCTGTCTGTTTTGACGGTCCCCGTTGTCTGGGGGGCATTTGCAGGTCTGACGAAACTCAATGACCGAAAGGATGGTCTGGTCATGATTGCGGGTAGCCTTATTTTGATTTATGCTTTTGGTGAATGGATGCTCGAATGGAATTTCCCAGTGCTGTTTGCGGCTATTTGTTATGCCGTTGCAGAAGGTTTGAAAAAGCGTTGGGAAGGACCGGCTCAAGAGTGGATCATGGCTGCGGCAGTAACGGTGGTCTGTTTGGTCTTTCAATTCGTGACACTCAACCACTTACCCATGAAAGATTACAGGCCATACGCGGTGGGTGAAAGCATTGTTGAGAATCGAAAATCGGCTGATGAATTGGGGCTAGAGCCTCCTGTGTATGCTACGCAGTATACGTTCCGCAATACGACCACGGGAATGGACACGATGGTGTTGAGTTCGGACTGGTTGAGAATTTACAATGAGCCATGGTTCAAGAATCAATACGAAACGGTTTCCTTCGATGGCGCCGAAGTAAAGGTTTCGGACGGCTATGAGCCGCGCATTATGGATTTTCAGATGTTGGATGCTGATGGATCCGACCGGTCTGAGGATTTCTTGTCTTACGATGGCAATGTGATGCTCTATGTTTCCAAGGACCTTGGTGCTGCCAACACAGAGAATCAAACGGCCATGAATGCCTTTGCCAAGGCTTCTGCCGCTGCGGGTTGGAAGAATATTGGTCTGACCAACGCCCCTGCGGATGAAAACGAAGCGTTTCGGACAACGTACGAGGTGCCTTATGACATGTATACCTGCGATCAAACAGAATTGAAAATTGTGATCCGTTCCAACCCGGGATTGGTGTGGTTAAAGGATGGCATTGTTCAAGAGAAATGGTCCTGGAGGGATGTCCCCGGATGGGAGGATTTTGTGGCCCAGTAACCCACGTGCAGATGGCAATCGTCCGCAAACTATTCCATGGCTTGGGTGTGTTGTGGGGCGCATTGACGCTGGTTTTTGTACTCTTTTCGAGTGTTCCTGATCCTGCGCGGGCCCTTGCAGGTCAAAACGAGCGCGAAGAAGTGGTTGAAGCCATTCGTGAAAAGCACGGATTAAACGACGCGCTACACGTCCGGTATGCTCGGTTTTTCTTGGGCTTCATTCCGTTTGCCCAAACGCCCGAAGGATTGGCATGGACCGGAGTCGACTTGGGACGCTCATTTGTGTCCGATCGCGAGGTGGCAGAAGCGGTCTTCCAAGCGCTTCCCCCAACCTTATTGCTGGCATCATTGGCAATGGCGCTGGCATTGATCTTAGGCGTCTCAATCGGATTGCTCTTGGCGCATTCCATGGGCCGATGGTGGGACCGCTGGATTCTCGGTTTGGCATCGCTGGGCATGAGTGCCCCATCGTTTGTAATGGCCATTCTGGTTTCTTGGTTTTTTGGTTCGGTTTGCCACGCTTGGACTGGGTTGTCTATGACGGGCGGACTGTGGGAGGTACATCCCTTTGATGGCCCTCAATTGGCATGGAAAAATGCAATTTTGCCTGCGTTAACCCTCGGAGTCCGGCCCCTTTCAGTCGTGCTCCAATTGACCCGAAATAGTGCCGCGGATGTATTGTCGTCCTCGTACATCCGAACCGCCAAATCAAAAGGTTTGTCCTCGTGGCGGATCGTTCTGCATCATGCCCTCCGAAATGCGCTGAATCCTGTTGTAACGGCCGCGTCCGGATGGTTTGCAAGCATGCTGGCAGGTGCCGTTTTTGTAGAGTACGTCTTTGGTTGGCAAGGATTGGGCATGCTGATGTTTCGTGCGTTGGAACAAAGCGATTTGCCAGTAGTCATGGGTTGTGTTGCGTCTGTTGCCTTGACCTTTGTAATCGTCAACGTACTGGTGGACCAAATTTATCGCGCGCTTGACCCTCGGGTTCGAGTTGACTAATCAACGCCTCATTCATCAACTTTAGCAGCTCTTTGGAAGTCGTGTGGAAATAACGTCGGTCTTTGAAACTTGCGATCCACTGAATTCCTCGAATGGTATTGGTCAGAAACATCTCGTCAGCTGCCATCATTTCATGCGGCGTGATGTTGCACTCGTAAACCTTGTATCCTGCACGAAGTGCCACGTTAATGGTGGAGGCACGCATGACACCTCCGACGGGACCCGAGTCCAGACCAGGCGTATACAAAGCACCATTGCTGACAAGAAATAAGTTGGAATGCGACGACTCTATGACGTTGAAATCTTCGTTTTGAATGAGCGCGTCATCCAAGCCCTGATCTTCAGCCCAAAGCGCGGCTTGAATGTAGAGGGAGGATGATAAGTTTTTGAAATTGGAGAGTGCATTGACTTGCTTCTGCATTCCGCTATAAAGATCTACAGTGAGGCCCTTTTCTTCCGAAGTGAGCAAGTTGTTTTGCAGCGGCTCTGCGGTTGCAATCCAAGCCATCTCATTGGATTCGGGTCGGTATCGACCGCCGCCGTCTCTGAAAAAAGTAATTCGCACCCGTCCCCCTTGGTGAATCGCATTGCGTTCGCATAATTCTTGCAATCGCTGACCCAATTTTTTCTTCGTTAAACCTTGTTTGTTTTCAATGCGATGCGCTTTAAGGCTCGAGGAAATTCGATTCCAATGAAGCGCCAAGTGTTGGGGGATTCCGTTGCAAATTCGCACCGTTTCAAAAAAACCATCCGAATACAAAAAGCCGCGATTGAAGTGGGAAAATGGCAACTCCGAATCCGCACAGAATTCTCCGTTGATCAGATAGCACGGTCGCTCCTTTGGTCGCCATTGAAAATGGTTCATGCTATATCGCTTGAGGTGCTTGCTTTAGCTGAGCCACATAATCCAACAAAGGACCGTTGACAGGAATTTGAATGCCTGCGACGCCCGCGGCTTCACCGGCTTCAATGTCGCGTAATTTGTCGCCAACCATCCATGATTGCTTGGGGTCAATCGCATGTTTCGCGCACGCTTTTTCGATCATCAGTCCTCCGGGTTTTCGGGTCAAGCTTTCACCATAATCAGGATGGTGCGGGCTGTAGTAGATATCGCTGATTTCAATTCCATGTTCAGAACACTGCGACACGAAGTAATCGTGAATTGTTTTCACTTCGTCATGACCGTATAGCCCCTTGGCAATACCGCCTTGATTCGTGATCAGAATAAGCTTGTATCCATCCGCCTGCAATGCTTTGAGCGCTTCCATGACCGTGGGCAGGATGGTAAACTCCTCGATGCTTTTTGTGTAATCGCCGGGATCATGGTTGATGATGCCGTCCCGGTCCAAGAAGATTGCTTTGTTGCGCAGAGCCATTCAGCGAAGCTAAGCACGTGAATGGAATCCCCCAAGCATCATGCAATGGAAGTACCGGGGGGGACCTTTTCAAGGACTTGAAGGATGGCAGTTCCGTTTTCGGAGTCCAATGCGCCTAGAACGAGAAACTCCGACATCATTGGGCCAATCTGCTTCTTCGGAAAGTTGGTGACCCCAACGATTTGCTTCCCGACGAGATCTTCGGGGTTGTAGCGCTGGGTTAGCTGAGCAGATGTCTTGAGTGTCCCGTGAATCGGTCCAAAATCTGCAGCAATGATGTAGGCTGGATTTTTTGCTTCGGGAAATTTCTCCACGCTTAAAATGTGTCCCACCTCAAGTTGTATCGATTCGAATTGCTCCCAAAGAATAGGTTGTTTCATGTTCTAAAATTAACGATCGATCATTGGATTTACATCGGTTCTCGGTTTTGTAAATTTGAAGCATGGCAGAAATTAGATGGAACTCCTTCCCAGCGTTTGATCCCAAGAAATGGCGCACAGCTGTCGGGGATTCCAGCTCCCTGTCGAAAGAGTCATGGGATCGGCCAATCTGGAGTCCAGTGCACACGCCATTTGTATTCCCGCCGAGGTGCATAGCCGCTCCTTCAGAGGGCAACCCATGGCAACTGCAAGAGAGCATTCATTCATCGAATCAAGTGCTTGTCTCGCTGTTAAATGGGGTTGTCGGTTTGCGTGTGGGCGCTTCTGATTGTGATATGACTTGGTTCGATGGCGTGCATATGAATATGGTGGAACTGCACGTGGAACCGAAATTGTTCCATACCAATAGATTGGATGTGCATCAACTGCTAAAGACGGGGTGGCGTGGCTCTTGCGGACTGGATATAACATCAACCGTTGGTTCGGCTCAGATGAATGACCATTGGCAAATGTTGGAAAAGGCACCGCATTTGCGGATTTGGCGATTTGGAGCATTCGACCATCGATCGCGGGGCTTGAATCTGATGGAAGCATTGGTCGAGCATTGCCTGCTTTTGGACCATTGGCTGAAGTGGGCAAAGGCCTCAGATGCGGTCGTTGAAGATGAGCTTAATCGCATGGTTTGGAGATGGTGGACATCGGCAGATGTCATGGAGGAGGTGGCGGGACTCCGGGCTTTGCGGGCGCTCTGGTCGCGCTGGTTGGCTGCAAATCAACTGGACAATCGAACGGTTTGGATTGATGCTGTTACATCCGACGTGACCTTTCGTGATGATCTGGAAACCGACCACCTGATCGATTTGACAGCTGCTTCCTATGCCGCAATCATAGGCGGTGCCGATGGTTTGGAGACAATGCCACACACCAAGCCCACGTCCGCACTTCCCCCGGATGAAAACGCTTTGCGTTGGGCTCGGAACATCCAACACTTGATGCGGGAAGAAGCCGGTTTGCATCGAACATTTGATCCGATGGGAGGCAGCCGTATCATGGACCTTTGGTCTTCGAATCTGTTGGATGCTGCCTGGTCTGCTTACCTTGAATCCAAGCTATGAATCAGAAACCGCACTACCCCGAGACGCCAGGGCACGAGGAACACGAAATGTTTGGTCCGGGTCAAGCGCCTTATTTGGGCGGTCCATACGCCAGCATGTACACGGTACGGCCATGGACCATTCGTCAATATGCTGGTTTTTCTACAGCTGAAGCGTCCAATGCGTTTTATCGAGCGAATTTGGCAGCAGGCCAAAAAGGTCTTAGTGTCGCATTTGATCTTGCAACGCATCGGGGATACGACAGCGACCATCCTCGGGTAACGGGGGATGTTGGGATGGCAGGCGTGGCCATTGACACGGTGGAGGACATGAAGCGTTTGTTCGATGGCATTCCCCTCGGAGAAATGTCAGTGAGCATGACGATGAATGGCGCTGTGCTGCCGATTATGGCTTTTTACATTGTCGCAGCTGAGGAACAAGGAGTGGAATTGAATGCGCTGATGGGAACCATTCAAAATGACATCTTGAAGGAATTCATGGTGAGGAATACGTACATCTATCCCCCCGTGCCTTCCATGCGTATCATCTCCGATATCTTCAGGTATACAGCGGAGCACATGCCCAAATTCAATTCCATTTCCATCTCGGGTTATCACATGCAAGAAGCAGGAGCTACGCCCGAGCTGGAATTGGCGTACACACTGGCGGATGGCCTCGAGTATGTAAAGACGGGCATTGAATCGGGTTTGGATATTGACGCGTTTGCACCTCGCTTGAGTTTTTTCTGGGCAAGTGGAATGAACCATTTTGAAGAAATAGCCAAAATGCGCGCGGCACGACTAATATGGGCGGATTGCATGAAAAAGTTGGGGGCCAAAAACCCCAAGTCGTTGATGCTGAGAACCCATACCCAGACCAGTGGTTGGTCACTAACTGCACAAGATCCTTGGAACAATGTTGCCCGGACGACGCTCGAGGCGATGTCTGCTGTCTTTGGTGGTACGCAATCGCTTCACACCAATTCCATGGATGAAGCCATCGCCTTGCCAACAGAGGCATCGGCACGTGTTGCCCGCAATACGCAGCTTTTCCTTCAAAATGAAGCCGGTCTTTGCAAGGCTGTAGATCCATGGCATGGGTCTCGAATGATGGAGGATTTGACGCGTCAGATGATTGAAAAGGCTGATGCCTTAATCTCGGAAATTGACGAAGCGGGAGGAATGTCCTCGGCCATTGAACAAGGCATTCCAAAACTCAGAATTGAAGCTGCAGCTGCAAATAAGCAAGCCCGTATTGATCGTGGCCAGGATCGTTTGATCGGTGTAAATCTCTTTGTGTTGGAAGAAGAAGAAGAGCTCGCTACGCTTGAAATCGATCAGTCAGCCGTTCGCTTGGATCAAGAGCGTCGCATAGAATATGTCAAGGCCAATCGAAGTGCCCAAAGGGTAACTGCAGCTCTTGACGCGCTTAGTCGAGGGGCAAAAGAAGACTCAAATTTGCTCGATTTGGCGGTGAATGCTGCAAGATGTCGTGCGACGCTAGGGGAAATTAGTTTGGCCTTGGAGGAGGTCTATGGCCGATTTAAACCGAAAACTCAAAAGGTCAGTGGTATCTTTTCGCGAGCAATGGAAGGTCAAGAAGCATACCAAACAGTCGTCAAACGGGCCGAATCATTCGCCGCGAAGGTGGGACGTCAGCCTCGCATTTTGGTTGCGAAAATGGGCCAGGACGGGCATGACCGAGGCGCCAAGGTTGTCGCTTCTTCATTCGCTGATTTGGGGTTCGATGTGGATTTAGGGGCATTGTTCCAAACGCCCGAGGAGGTAGCCAAACAAGCGGTCGACAACGACGTGCACGTGGTCGGAATCAGTACATTGGCGGCTGGCCACAAGACTCTGGTACCTGCATTGATTGCAGCATTGAATTCCCGAGGGAGGGACGATATTTTGGTGGTAGTCGGCGGAGTGATTCCAGTGAAGGATTATGAAGCACTTTTTGCAATGGGTGCTGTGGGAATCTTTGGCCCAGGAACTCCAATTACAAAATCAGCTTCGGAAATTCTGGACGTTTTGTTGGATGCCTACGCTTGATCTTTAGACGTTAAAGCTTCTTCCTTCGCGTGCCATTTTCTTCAACAAAGGAGAGGGCCTGTAACGATCTTCCCCATAGAGAGATTGCATGTCCTCGAGTGTCTTTAATGCGTTGTTGATGCCCCAATCATTGCCCCATTTCAAAAGCCCCTTCGGATAATTGACACCACGTGTCATAGCGGTTTCCAGATCTTGTTCATTCGCGATTTTCAATCGCAAAGCGTCGGCCGCTTCATTGATTAAGAGTGCAAGAATTCGATGGGAGATGTACTGAAAGGCAGCAGCATCAAGGTCCGAAGGTGCTTGTTCGTTCTTCCGTGCGCCATCCGCTGAGTAGGTGTAATACCCTTTTCCTGTTTTCTTTCCGAGCCATCCGGCATCCACATGCTGCTTTTGGATAAGGCTTGGCTGATAACGAGGGTCGAAATAAAAAGCCTCGAATACAGTACAGGTGACGGCATAATTGACATCGTTGCCGATCAGGTCCATCAATTCAAAAGGCCCCATGCGGAACCCAACGGCCTTCATTGCGGCGTCAATGGTTTCGATTCCGTATTCGCCTTCTTCAGCAATGCGCAGTGCCTCGCCGTAAAAAGGACGAGCAAGGCGGTTGACGATGAATCCCGGAGTGTCCTTGGCAATGACTGCAGATTTGTTCCAGTCCACCAACCACGACTGGCATTGCGCAATTACGTCATGACTTGTCTGCAATGCAGGAACAATTTCGACCAGTGCCATGAGCGGAG
>CAJQKK010000242.1 GCA_905478895.1 uncultured Flavobacteriales bacterium
AGAATTTGCACATCGTTGGTCGCTGCGCGCATTTTTACGTGGCCATTTTTTGCCTTGTGCAATCCAAGGATGGAGCTGACAAGCGTACTTTTCCCAGATCCCGATGGTCCCACAATAGCATGCAATCCAGCAGCTGAAAAGGTGTGCTGCAGGTGTTCAATCACGGGTTTTTGAAGCGCCTCATAAGATAATGTGATATCATTCAGTTCGATGTCTATGTTCTGATTTTGACTGTTCGCAACGGAATTGATGGGCGATTGGTTGGATGCAGAATTGTCGGCGTTTGTTTGCGCTCCCACTTCCATGGTTTCCAATACATATTGCTGTTCTCTCATGCGGATGATCACACTATTCAGCCGGCTCATCGAGGGCATGATGCGGTATGCACTAATGGCCATGAAGCTGAGCAGTTGTAAAAAACTGGCTTCAGGAGTGCCTTGGAGCAGGGCGATGATGATGGATCCAGCCACAGCGATAACGGCCAAAACTTCGTAGAGTTTCGAAGGGGAGAGGGCGAGAACACTTGTGTTGCTTACAATACGGAGAATGGTCCATCGATCTTTGAGGTAGGCATTGCGCACAGCGTCGGAGGCGCGAAAGGTGATGACTTCCAAAAATCCACGAACAGCGTTTGTGATCAAGGTATTTGTGCGGGGTTCTACTTTTTGGCGCGTGGCGCTGTACACGCCAAGGCGTCGCTTCGTGACTTTCCGAATGATAAAAGCACCGATGGCCAGCAGCCCCGCAATGCTCAGAAATACCACAGAATTATAAAACAACAAGCCAGTTGCGATGAGGCTGATGACGCTGACTTCCGTGAGAATCATGAGGCCGCCCACCATGAAGAAAGTCGCGAAGTTTACAGGCCAAGTGTTGATTTCGGCAAGCACGCGACCTGAGTCCGTGCCGCGCATGCGCTCGAGAGACTGCGAAAAGTGATGGGACCACATTTGGCCTGAGAGGCGATGCGCTACCGTGAATGAGAAACGTGTTTGGTAGAGATTGACTGCGAGACCAAACAGCGCTTTGAATAGGAATGCACCAATCAAAACAAAACACAGTGCAATAAGGAAGCGGGAAGGGGTATTGATGCCGAATGGCTCGACAGCTTCGTAAAGCGTTCGGAGAGTGGCGCTGGTCTGAATGGTCTCGGGCTGTATCACCAGACCTATGACCGGCACGATGACAGCAAGACCAAGGATTTCAACGATGCTGTTCGCGAGGATGCTCAGAAACAGAAGGGTCGAGCGTTTGCGCTCTCGAGCATTGAGCAGCTGATAAACTCGCTTGAGGATGGACCGTATGGAGTCGGATTTGGCTATCGTCATGAGTTCTGGGAGCGAGGTTTTTTCGCGGTGGCCGGATTGCCTTGGTATACCGTCCAAGCTTCAAGGTCTTGTGTCGCCACGCTGCCAAGGGAAAGAACACTGTGAGATCGACAAGTCACGCCCGGCCCGACAACGCACTTTGCCCCAATCCAAACGCCGTCCTCCAGATCGATTGGGCGTGTGATGAGGTCGAAGGTGGATTTTTTGAAATCGTGGTTTCCACACAGCAACAAAGCCCCTTGGGAAATGCAGACGTGGCTGCCGATTGAAATTTCTGCGAGGTTGTCAATCCAAACATTTTCACCAATCCATACATGATCGCGGACGCGCAGTTTCCAAGGATATTTGATGGTCACTCGGGGTTTTAGGATCAAGCCCTCGCCGATCTGGGCTCCAAAGATTCGGAGTAGGGTGGATTTCAATTGCGAAGGCCAAGGAATCCAATTTTGAAAGAATAGCCCAGAGAGGAGGGCCCAAAGCAGCCGTTTCAATATGCTACCCGGATGAAAATCCGAATTATCGAAAAGGTCGAGACGAGTCGAGTGCACTGACGAATCTGTCGCTTCTGGAGTGTCACTTTTAGGCTGCAAAGGATTGGGTTTTTCGTGCCTCGGTCGTTGTTTTCATTCCTGTCTAAATTACGGAATATACGAGCGAGATATTTCTGAAAACCCGGAGTTTTTGGAAAGTGATTTGTGGATTAACCAAATGGAAGAGAACCGGATTCAGCGCGGTCAATTCAACGGGTCATTTTCATGAAAAGCCCTAGAAGTCTCGCACAAGGGGCCAAATTACAAAAGGCCTTCAATGATGGACTCGACCGTGTGGCCCTCCGCTTCGGCCTTGTAATTGCGGACGATGCGGTGCCGCAAGATCGGCGTCGCCACCGCCTTTACGTCCTCAATGTCGGGGCTGTACTTGCCATTCAAAGCGGCGTTGACTTTCGCGCCCACCACCAAATACTGCGAGGCACGCGGTCCCGCTCCCCAAGAGAGGTACGCGTTCACCGTTTCCGTGGCGCGCTCGCGACCCGGGCGCGTCTTTCCGACGAGTCCGACCGCGTATTCCAACACGTTATCCGCCACGGGCATGCGGCGGATGAGCTGCTGAAAGTAAAGGATTTCCTCGCCCGAAATCACAGGCTTTACGGATGCTACTGTGTCGGAAGTGGTGGCTTTGACCACGCTCAGCTCTTCGTCGTGCGTCGGGTAATCCACCCACGTGTTGAACATGAATCGGTCGAGTTGTGCCTCTGGCAGTGGATATGTGCCTTCTTGTTCAATCGGGTTTTGTGTGGCAAGCACGAAGAATGGTGAGGGCAGGGGGTATGTCTGGCCCGCCACCGTCACCGAGCGCTCTTGCATCGCTTCGAGCAATGCGGACTGCGTTTTGGGAGGTGTCCGATTGATTTCGTCGGCCAAAACGATGTTGGCGAACAAGGGACCCTTCATGAATTTGAATTGCCGCGATTCGTCCAGAATCTCAGAACCAACGATGTCAGAGGGCATCAGGTCAGGCGTGAACTGCACACGATTGAAGCTCAAGCCGAGCGATTGGGCAATGGTGTTGACGAGCAGTGTTTTGGCCAATCCGGGAACGCCCACTAGCAACACGTGGCCCCCGGCAAAAATCGCTGTAGTGACCTCGCGGATGACCTGTTCTTGTCCAACGATTACGCGGCCAATCTCATGGAGGAGTGCTTTGTGTTTGCTGTTCAGAGCCTCAAGGGCTTCTTTGTCCGATCCATACATGGGGCGTGCTCTAAAAGTGATCTGATTCTAACAATGCATTGCGATCATGGCGGGGAAGTGACAATGCACCATCGCTTGGATTGGGTGCCGATGCCAACGTCGTTCCGTGATCAGAATTCCAAAGATAAACCATGCGGGTCAGTCTTTCATCGCGCACAACCTCGACGCGAACCCCCGAATCGAGTAGAGGCTCAATTCAAGGGCTCAATCGAAGGTCGGGAAATTCTTGAACCACCATTCTGCGAGGCGTTGGAACAGCGTGCGTTTTTTTCTTCGAGCACTTGTTCTTTCTCCGGATGATTTCATGTAGCAAAGCTATTGCTATTCAGTATTTGCAATAGCAATTGAACCACATTAGTTTTCATTGCGAGGTGTTGAAAAACAGAAATAAAAACCTTTCATTCTACAGGTCTGCTGTGGCGCAAAAGTCTGTGCGCTCAGGGTGTACGGCGCCACTGTGACAGCTTTCGTAGCGGTTTGGCGACCAGGGTCCAAGGGAACGGAGTGAGGTTGTTCAGACGCCATGCCATGCGGTCTTCTCGGTTCGCGCGCCAGCGATTTTTGAGGCTGGCATTGCTCACGCCACCGGTGCGCATCCGGACCAACACTTCGGGAATGTATGCGGTCGAAATCCGATGCTTGAACAGCATGCGCAACATCAATTCGTAGTCCGCTGCTGATTTCAGTCGCAGGTTAAAACTGCCGTGTCGATCGTACGCGGATTTGCGGAGAAAAAAAGTGGGGTGGGGTGGCATCCATCCGTTGAGAAATCCGCGGGGATTGAATTTTCCGTTCTGGAGTCCCCCGCTTTTCCAATGCCGCACAACCCGGTCTCCTTCATCGACGTAAACCAAATCTCCGTAGAGCGAGTCTGCCGATGTCGTGGACAAGGTTTTGGCGACGCGTTGCAACACCTTTTCGTGGTCGTATGTGTCGTCGGCATTGAGGATGCCGATGAAATCGCCGGTGGCCGCGTTCACGCCTTTGTTCATCCCGTCATAAAGGCCGCGGTCTGGCTCTGAAATGATG
>CAJQKK010000243.1 GCA_905478895.1 uncultured Flavobacteriales bacterium
GGAAAGTCGCAATCTTTGAAGGCATCTGTTGCATGGAACCAGCGGCTGGAGCTGGCCCCTCCTCACGCGCACGGGTGGGGGCCTGAACCAGATTCGGATCTCAGTTTGTCTTTGAAAGAGTGGACTGGATTTTTGGAGTCTACAAGCCGCGGCCCACATGGCACTTGGGGGATGCAATTGGAAGGATTGGCGGTGGCTACTGCTGGGTGGGAATTCTTGTTGCCAAGTCACCGCCGTCTTCGATGGTCAATTTTAGGGGAAAAGAGCATCGGCAGGCATAAACTGGGGATTCGAGCAGACTTGGTCGGTACAGAGCAAGTGGGCCATGAAGAGCCGCTTTATGACGCCGTTGGAGCAATCGTCGGTTCAGATCGCCGAGCCTCCGCAATGAGGCGACTCATTCCGGGAGGGATGGCATCGTGGTTGGTGAATTTGGAGCCGGTTATGGCTGCTTGGACAGGAACGGCCTCGGTGACAGCATACACGCGAGCACCAAGCAATTATGAATTGGGTGCTCACGGAGTCCACCATGGTACTTTTCGATTCGAACAGGGCAATGCAGCGTTGCCATCTGAAAAGTCGATTGAGGCTCGTTTCCAAGCCCGTTCCTTGGCGAGTAAGGCGGGCTGGAGTTGGAACGTCAAGGCTTTTTCAGCGTTGCATCGTGATTTCATCGCTTTAGGACCGAGCGGAACTTTCGCTCCCATCTCACATGCCGGTCAGGTATACACGTTCGAATCAGTGAATGCCTTTCGAACAGGACTGGAAGCTTCAGTAAAAGCAACCAAGGGGGGGTGGTCAGCCTCTGCTGATGGCTCGCTTTTGGGGCAATGGGATGTAGAGACGGGACTTGGTCTTCCGTTCACAACTCCTGCTCAATTGCACACTGTTATCGGTCGGAACCTAAACCAAAACCATCATTTGACAGTTTCATGCCGGGCCATTGCTGATGCCACACTCACGGCAAGAAACGAAGCACCCACGGAAGGAGCTCTTCTTTGGGGATTGGGCTGGAGCTTGGCACGACGTGTCGGCACCTGGTCCATCAATTTACACAATGCATCCAACACTGCATGGCTGGATCACACAAGCGCTTATCGCGCTCTGGGTCTGGTAGCGCAGGGTCGATGGATGCAACTCAGCTTCACCACTTCGGTGAAGCAAAGCAATAAAAACAAATAACAATTTATCGCATGAATTTTTCTATTTCTAACTCCGCCATCACTTTGGCTCTTGGGGCCATCCTACTCTCTTCTTGTGGCAAGACAGATACCGCACTTCCTGCTGTTTGCACAGAGGCTGGAAGTGAAACAAGTGTCCTTGCTGACGAGATCGAAGCCATTGCTGGGACATCAGTGACCATCACAGATGTCTTCTGCGACAATGAAGAACTCAGCGAAGTTCGATGGGACATTCACAATGCTGCTGATCATGAGCATGAGGAAGGTGAATCTGAGGAGGGCTTCGTTTTGCACAGTGGAACAGACTGGGAAGTGCTCGAAACGGCTTCATTGTCTGGAACAAGCACCTCAAGTTCGATCACCTTGGACATTCCACTTACCGCTCGCGGTATCTGGGACGTTGTGGTTTCTTTGGTCGATAAGGCTGGCAATGCTGGGCCGGACGTTGTGACTCAAATGCACATTGAAAATGAGCACCTCCCTGAATTCACACTCAGTGAAGTGGATGGTGTTGATCCAGCGACATGGACGGGAGAGCCTGAATGGAGCGTTGGCGCTTCAATCACATTGTCGGGAATGGTGCAGGATCCTGATGGCGTTGTTGAAGCGTTTATTTCCGTTGTGAGGGAAGAGGATGAAACAGTCGTTTGGGAGCTAAACTTGGTGCCAGATGACGTGACAGAATTGCAATTCATTGTTGATGCTGTGATCCCGGCCGATGCGGCAGCGGGCGAGTATCATCTCGAAATGACTGCGACGGATGCAGCAGGGAATGCCATGGAGACTGGCTTCCATGTTGAAGTTGAGTGATCAATTTTCGCAGCGCTGACTGCAGCGAATTTTATCGAATGCTCCTCTATCCTTTGGGGTGGGGGAGCTTTTTTTTTACATGCGAAACGCTGTATCACCATCAAACGCATTCCCACTTTACTTGTCCATTGGATTAATTAGCAGGAAGTCATGCGCTTTCTCATTTCTCTTGCACTTCTTCTGCTCTCTTTCCAATCGGAACTGATTGTTTAAAAAGATTGGAGCGGAACATCGAGTCGAAGCCCTTGGCCTGATGGCGGAATGCCGGGTTAGCCTCAAAGGGGATTCAACGACTTGAGTCCAACCGCCATTTGAGGCATTTCCTTCGTTAATTTAGCTACATGTTGAAAGTATTGAAAAAGTATGAGTTCCTGTTTTTGATGGGCTTGGCTGTACTCTCTCATGTGCTTGGGTTTTCAGATATGGGCACGCTGTTGTTTCTCATTGCCATCGTTTCGCTGAGCATGAAGGGGTTCATGAATTCAAAAAAAAAGAACAATCCTTGATTCCATTTGTCCCTTTCCCATGGGGCGCAAGCGCGATTTAAAAAACATTCATGGGCGACGGCCACCACGCATTGAATCGTCCAGTTCAGAGGCGCTGAATGAATGGGGGGAATCGATGGAGCGCATGACGGAGCGCCGGCGGATGCACAATGAGCGGCATCTGCCCAAGCGAAATCCGAAACAATGAAGCGCCTCGGTTGAACATTTTGAACAGTCGATTATGGCATGATAAAGCAGTAATTTTGTGTCATTGATTGATCTATGGCATAAGCAAGGGTTGTTAGGCTATTTCTTGGGGTGGCCTCTCGTTTTTCTGCTCATTTTCTTCGTGCAGCATTCTCTGCTTTCGCAGGTTGTGATCAATGAATTCATGGCTTCAAACTCTTTGGCCTTCGAAGATCCGGACTACGAGGATACGGGTGATTGGGTGGAATTATTCAATGCCAGTAACGGCACAGTCAATCTTTCCGGCTGGAACTTGACAGACAACGTGAGCAATCCGACCAAATGGACAATTCCGGATGGGGCGGAACTGGCAGCGGGTGGCTTTCTCGTGATCTGGTGCGATGAGCGGGATGCAGCGGGTTTGGCCTTGCACAGTTCGTACAGGCTGAGCAGTGCCGGCGAAGAATTGGCGTTGTTCAATCCCCAATTGGAGGCGATCGACTCTTTTGTTTTTGGAGCGCAAGAAACCGATGTGAGTTACGGAAGGATGAGCGACGGACTCTCCGATTGGTCTTGGTTTTCATCAGCAACTCCGGGGAGTTCCAATGGCGCCAGTCAGGCGTTTGAGGGAATCACTTTTGCCGTTCCTTATTTTTCGTCTGAAGGCGGCTTTTACAGCGATGTGCTGGAAGTTTCGTTGAGCTCGATCCTTGGTGAGATTCGTTACACCCTCGATGGCCGCGCCCCCGATCTTTCTGACCCCCTTTATTCTGAGCCTGTGCAAGTGAATGAGGATGCTTTTTTGAGGGCTCGGGTTTTTGAAGAGGGCCACATCCCTGGCCCCGTGGTGACGCATTCCTATTTCTTAGGCACAGACTTTACGGAGCGCCCATTGCCTGTCGTTTCACTGGTCACAGATCCCGATCATTTTTGGGATGCCGACACCGGTATTTACGTTCAAGATTTTAAGCCAGATTGGGAATGGCCAATCAATATCGAGTTTTTCGAAAATGATGGCAACAACGAAGCTGCTTTCAACGAACGCGCAGGTGTGAAGGTAAACGGACAAAACAGCTGGGTTCTTCCACAGAAAATGCTGGGAATTTATTTCCGAGGTGGATACGGCAGTGGGAGCTTGGATTACCCGCTTTTTCACGATCGAGAGCGCACCAAGTTTGATAATTTTGTCTTGCGGGCAAGTGGTTCGGATTGGGCCTATACCCTCATGCGGGATGGCTTGGGTCAAAGCCTGCCTCAAGAAAATGCTCACGTTGATCACCAAGGATACCGTCCGAGCATTGTAATGCTCAACGGCGAATACATGGGCATCCATAACATTCGCTCTCGGGTGGACGAGGAATTTGTCACTGAGAATTACGGTTTGGCGTCCAATTCCGTGGATATGATTGCAGATCATGGTGGGGTAGAAGAGGGAAGTGATTCTGCGTTTTGGTCCATGGATGCTTTGTTCGCAGCGGACCTCAGTATTCAAGATAATTTCGACGCTGTCGCCGAAGTGGTGGACATGGAAAACTTTGCAGATTATTGGTCCACAGAGATTTGGGCGAGCAACAGCAGTTGGGGCCACAATGTCATCCAATGGAAACCAAAAGACGGGGGGAAGTGGAGGTACGTCTTCACAGACTTAGATCGGGGTTTTTCAGGTTCGACCAATGATGATATCGATGAATTCACTCAAGTTCAAAATGACAATTATGATTACGCGCGGGTTTGGATCCGGCATGCCCTTCAGAATGATGCGTATCGCAATGCGTTCATTCGGCGCATGACAGATCATCTGCATACATCGTTTCACCCGGAGCGTGTGAATGGAATAATCGATGATTGGTCCACGCGCATTTCCGAGGAAGTTCCTCATCATGTGGAGCGCTGGTCAGGCACGAGTTCATCCTATGGTGATGGGATTGAGAGCGTAGAGTTTTGGGAAGATGAGGTGGCCGATCTGCGTGATTTTGCGCTCGAACGGTCTCCGTTTTTGCTGGAAGACTTGGCTTCTGAGTTTGATCTCTCTCCGCATGTTTCATTACAGACAGGGAATCAGCCGGGAGATGCGGGACGCATCCGATTGAACGATTTCCACATGCCAGAAAGCCCGTGGATCGGTCCATATTTTGAAGGGATTCCCTTGACCCTCACCGCAGAGGCACAGCCAGGTTATGCTTTCCTCGGATGGTCAGAAATACAGCAGGTATCAATGATTTCCGAGGGTTCTACCTGGCAGTACGACGATTTGGGAACAGATTTAGGGACGTCTTGGCAGCTCATGGATTTTGATGCTTCTTCATGGATGTCCGGTACAGGGGAATTGGGTTATGGCGATGGCGATGAAAGCACAGTGTTGTCTTTCGGTGACGACGAGGATGACAAGCACATCACCACCTACTTTCGTAAGATCGTCGACGTGGAGTCCAGTGAAGCGGGCACTGTGAATGGAGTGATTCAGTTGCGCCGGGACGATGGTGCTGTGGTTTATTTGAACGGAGAAGAACTTTTCCGAGATAACATGCCAGCGGGAGAAATCGATTTCGAGACTCTGGCCAGCGATGCGACGACCGGCGGTGGTGAATCCAGCTGGACGACTCATCCAGTCTCTATGGCGTTGGTGACAGGAGCCAATGTTTTGGCGGTCGAAATCCACCAGGTTTCATCGACCAGTTCTGACATCAGCTTTGACCTCGAGTTGACTTTGACCATGCCGGTCGAAGAAATCCAAACCACCGAAAATCCGCTGGCATTGGAGTTGGGAGGAGACGCCGGCTACTTTGCCCACTACCAGCCGACAGGAGCATGCACGTTGCCCGAGACGATTGCAGCAGATCTGACGCTTACGGCAGATTGTTCTCCCTACCTCGCTGCGGGCACCAGTGTGATTCTGGAGTCGGCTACGCTGACCATTGAGCCGGGCGTGGAGATTTGGTTTCCCAGTGATGCCCAACTCATTGTTCAAGGTCAATTGTTGGCACAAGGAACGACGGAGGCTCCCATTGCCTTTCGTTTAAATCCTGACTACGAAGCGCCTTGGGGCAACATCCAGTTTGATCAATCATTCAGTCCAAATATAATTCGTCACGCACTGGTTGAGGGCGCCTCAGAAGGTGAGCACCCTGTGCACGATCGAGCGGCCATTGCCGTCTGGTTTTCGTCATTGACGCTGGATCACGTCACGATGATTTCGAATGCTAGCAATCCCGTTTATGCAGAATACAGTGACATTCAGCTGCTGAATAGCACGTTGCATTCCGATGTCACCGGAGACCTCATCAATGTCCGCCACGGCTCGGCCCTTATTGATTCTTGTCTATTTGTTGGCAACGATGCCCCGGACACGGATGCCATCGATTATGACGTCGTCAGCGACGGAATCATTCGAAACTCGGTCATCCATTCCTTTCGTGGATTCAACAGCGATGGCATCGATTTGGGAGAGGGCTCAGAGAACATCCTCATTGAAGGCGGACTGATTCACCATTGCACAGACAAGGGGATTAGCATTGGCCAATCTTCCAATGCAGTGATCCAAAACATGACGATTACCAATTGTGCTTTGGGTGTTGCTTTGAAGGATTTAGCAGCTGCAACCGTAGATCATTCAACCTTTTATGGCAACCAATATGCCTTGAGTGTTTACGAGAAGAATCCCGGGATGGGAGGGGCCGATATCACCGTTCAAAACAGCTTGTTGTCCAACAGCAGTCACAGTCCGCTTTTCCAAGATTCGCTTTCAACGGCCTTGGTCTTCGACGTTCTGTACGATACCGATACACTGCCATTTGAGGATGTAGCCATGGCGAATCCTCTCTTTGCTTACCCTGACGGTTTCGATTTTACCCTCCTCTCGGGATCTCCGGCAATCGGAGCTGGACTGGATGGGGCTGATTATGGTGCTCCGCTCGTGTGGTCGGTTGCTCAACGAGACGTGGCGATTGTTGAAATTGGCTATGTGGGCATTGAAGATCCGAACCGCGAATGGATCAAGCTGCGCAACGAAGGGGAGCAAGAGATTAACCTTCAAGGGTATGCCCTTGAAGATGCGGTTTCTTGGCATTGCAATTCACCCTTGTGGCTCGATCCCGGGGAGGCGGTATGGATTACCAAGGATGCTGCATTCTTCTTGGAGAGTTTTGAGCAGGTCCGGCAATGGGATGCAGGTCAGTTGGCCAATGAGGGTGAGCGAATTATTCTCAAAGATGCAGCGGGCATTGTGGTTGATTTTGTTCGTTATGCACCTGATGCCCCGTGGCCCGTTCCTGAGGCAGGATCAGAGGCCTTGGTGCGCACAGATCCTTTGGCTGATAACCATTTCGCCTCCAGTTGGATGTTGGCGGAAGTGAATGAAGTGACTTCTGCACCTCCTGTTGAACATCAGTGGCAGGTCTATCCCAATCCTGTACGGAGTTCACTTCACATGCACTTCGCTTGGATGCCAGACGAGCCAGTTCGGGGCCAGTGGTTCAACGCTTCTGGGCAATGCCTCGAGGATTGGACATGGCAGCCTACATCGAACGAAATGGTATTGGATGTTTCGGAGTTCGCAACTGGTCTTTACGTGCTTCGGGTGAATGGTCAAAGCCTTTTGGTGCAGGTCTTGTGATGATTCAGTTTGCCTGAAGTTTAGTGCGACGTTGTTCTAAAAAAGTTTGCCCAGAGTTCCTCGCAAAACCAAGAGTGCCCTAGTCTTTTGGCGATTGTTTCGGCTTCTTTCGGGTAAAGGTGAGCTGTGCCTTTGAGCTCCGCTTCAATCCTGCGGATTGGAAACGTAAGCATAGCGGCGAAGGACGGACGGCGCAATTCCGTTTCATCAAATCTCGACATCCAGAATTCAGCTTTCTTCATTCGCCCTTCAAAGATTGAATGCATGGCCTGCAACAAAAAATGGACGTGCAAATCATGCAATTGGAATTGTTGGAGGGTGGACTCGTTGATTTCAACCTTTTCCAATAACCAAGCCGCGAGGCTCTGGTTGCCGGATAAAATGGCAAAAGTGCTGGGCTCGATGAATGCAGACAATTCCAGGTCAGCTCTATCAAGGGAATTGAACAGTTGGAGCCAGATGGAATCAAATGGCAGCGGGTTTGGCTCGAGCGTTTGCATCGCAAAAATGCGGCCTCTCAAGGGAGGAGGGAGATCGAGTAGATTTTGATTCTCGAATTCCAAAGGCTCGATTTTTTGGCGGTTTAAAAATGCAATGAATCGCTGCGCGCAAGCAATGAAGACCTCACATTCATTGGAAGTCTTTTTCCTATTGAGCATTGAAATCCATTGACCATAGTAGCCGTTTAATGCTGAGTAATCGATGAGTCTCAAAAAGACAGCATCGACGACGCGGGGGTGAGAGAGGAGTTTCTCGTGTTTTTCCAAGGGTTGTTCGCGGATGACGAGTCCCATTGCAATGGCCACGTGTATTTGATAAGTATAGGGTTGGCTCTCGAGTGGGTAGGCATCAGAATCGAGCAAATCCATGATCAGATGGTCTTTGCATGAAATGTATGCTTCGCGCAGGACCACCATGAGCAGTTCGAGTTTCATGAGGCCATCTTCCAGTTCACTGAAGAACCCTAAAACTCCTTGGGGATTTTCATCGGCAAGGACATTGTAGAGTTTTTCTCGTTGTTTCCAGAGGTTCAGCTTGGGTTGCACACCGCAGTACTCACCATAATTTTTGAATCCACAGAATTGTGCGAGCGTGTCGAGCGTTTGGCGTCTGGGTTTGCCTGCCTTTGCCAATCCGAAAAGGCGTCGAAGGGTATTATAGCTGATAAAGTGATCAGTTTCTTGGAGAATCAAAGAAGATAAGAATTCGCAATCACCTCGGGACTGAACGGTCAATCCTGATTTTTTTTCGACTGCGATGAGGAGCTCTTGGATCATGATGTTAAATGTACCAAATATGTATCATTATATAACGGATAGGTGTTTAGTTTTGATAAAGGGCATGATAAAAACGCCTAATTCAATAAAACTCATGAGATTATTTATCGCCAGCTTTCTTCCGTTTTTTCTTTGTTCTTCCTTGCTTGCACAAGACCCTATAGTTTATCCCTACAATCCGGATGCGGACAACGACGAACTCGTTGGCGTGACTGATCTACTTCCTCTGTTGTCTGTTTTTGGAGATGATTTTCAGCCCGGTGAAATCTTGGTAGACGGAGTCGCGCTGGCGGAAGTTCTGATGACGATGCAGCAGACGATTGAAGCATTGCAACTGCAAGTGGAGACGTTGGAGGCTCAGGC
>CAJQKK010000244.1 GCA_905478895.1 uncultured Flavobacteriales bacterium
GAACGCGTGTTACAGAAGAATCGGACGGGAATTGATCTTGCATGATAATGGGAGGGTGAAGGTAGCACAGGGAATTCAGCTGAGCATCATCGTTAATTCACAACGCATTGACAAGGTTCTTAACATCGGTCGCTATCCCCTAATTTTACTGCTATGATGAGCCCCATTTTCTCCGTTGTGTGGAACCGATTCACTTTCAAAGCACTAAGCGCAGTGTGCATTGCCTTCTTTTTGGCCGGGTGCGGCGGAAGGGACAAAGAAGCTCCCAGCGTGCAATTGATCACGCCCGCCTTTGATGGACTCGATGCGCAATATGGCGATTTCCTGTTCGTCCAATTCACGGCGACAGATAACCAAGCAGATGGTGGCATTTGGACCGTAGAGTTGCGCAAAGGGGACGGAGTTTCGGTGCGAACTTCGCAAATTGGACTTTGGCAAGGTTCCGAGATTGATACCCTCATTGTTCCATTTGCGTTGAATGCGAGTTCCTGGCCGACGGAAACCATGACCCTCGCCGTGATCGTCGATGATGCTGCTGGAAATCGCGGAGCCGCATTCCGAGACTTCGACTACACGGCTGCAGCCGATTTGCCCAATCTTCTCGTGGCCTTGACCGAAGAAACGGACGGCACTTCTTCCCTGGTCGCTTTCGAAGATGAATCGGGCGAAGTCACAACGACAAGCGGTTTTCCACTGGGTCATGACCTCGCCTACACCGATGGAACATATGCCCTTGCCGATGCCGAAGCAGCCACTGTGCACCTCGTCAATCGGGAAACCATGGTGGTCGAAAACGCATGGAATTCCGTGCAAAGCACCGGGTCTTTGCCACTGATCAAGCGTGTGCACGCCCTGGGACTGCAAGCCGGGTTCACCATCGTACACGCCAGTGGCATCGCCGTGATCAATCCTTCGGGAGCACTGCTTTTCGAACGATTTTCCGAAGCACCTTGGAGTCCCGTAGACGCACGATTCACTGGAAGTACGTGTGTGCTCTGGGAGAAAAATGAAGCCACCTCAGCCCACCGATTGCGCTCGTGGGATTTTGTCACCGGCGCAACGGGGCCGTTGATCAATTTAGCCGTGGAACCTGCTGGAATCGGAAGCGTCCCAACACAAAACTCCGGAAGTAGCGGGAACGTTGTGCTCGTCAGTGAAACCACGGGACTGACCCTTGTGGACGTAACGACAGGCTCGATGGTTGATTTATGCGGGCTCATTGGCAGTGGCACGCCCACCTCCAATGCCTATGCCATCGCTGGTTTTGGTGGCAATGAGGCTGTGTTCATCCGCGGATCACAACTCTGTCGTCAAGACATCGGACCAGTGAGCAGTGGAAGCAATTTGCCGTATACAGGAGAAATCATAGATGTACAACCGCAAGCGGACGGCTCGGTGCAGCTGCTTTTCGATCAAGGAGCGACAAAGCAATTCGCGACCTGGAATCCTTCTGATGCAGCGCCCTCTGAAAATGAAATCACATTGCCAATAAACACAAAAGCGGTTTGGCTTGTTAATGATTGAAGTAGGAAGTGCTCGTGCGGGAAAGTACTTTTGATTTTTCCGAGAATGATTCGGATTTCGCCCTCCCGAGTTTTTTAAAAAATGTTACACTATCCCCAGGAAGAGCCCAGTTTTGCGGTTGCGCTCTCGACGAGCCTCGTGCTGTTCGGCTTCGACGGCAATGATCTGCAGGTTCTATTGGCAAAAAGCAAACGTGCACCCTATGACGGAGCATTGTTTTTACCGAGCCGTTACCTGAATGAAAACGAGGAGCTGATGCTATCAGCCCGGAAGATGTTCAAGCAGCTGTTTGGATATGAAGATCCGACCATGATCGAGCAATTGCAGGCCTTTGGAAAGGTCTTTCGTCATCCGGGCGGAAGGGTCATCAATGTCGCTCATTATGCCCTGGTGCGAAAAAGTGACTTTCAGGCATCCAATTGGGATGAGAATGACATGCAGTGGGTGCCATTTACACAAGTTCCAGACCTCGCATTCGACCACAACGAAATTGTGCATTATGCGAAGGAGCGGCTGAAACGCCGGGTGAAGCGGCGACCGGTAGGGTTCCGCTTGTTGCCGGATGAATTCACCCTCGGCCAGCTCCAAGTCTTGTACGAAACGGCCCTAGAAAAGACCTTTGATAAGCGGAATTTCCGGAAAAAGTTATTCAAGACCACCCTGCTCATCGATCTTGAAAAGAAAGCAGATGGCAGGGCCGAAGGCCAACACAAAGGGTCACAGCTTTTCACTTTTAACAAGGAGAAATACCAGAAGATGAAAATTCAGGGCTACGACTTCTTGTTCTGAGAACAAACCTACTCTTCAAATATTACGGACAACTGATGCCGTAGGCTTCCAAGAACAGTAACAAATCGGTCGCACCAACGTTGCCGCTTTCATCGAAGTCATAAAAACAAGGTCCTTCGGTACCATTGAAGCATTCAAAAACGCATCACTTATCGTCAATTCCGTGGTGTCTCTCCCAGCACTATCGCTGGTATGGGTGAGCCATAACTTGCGCCTTGAATTACAACCCCAGCGCTTCCTTCACTGCATCCACGGAGTCGAGCTTTTCCCATGGAAACAATTCAACCGTCATGGTCACTTCACGGCCTTCAGGGCTAACGAAGGTTTTTGACTTCGTCTGAGGCTCGCGTCCCATGTGTCCGTAAGCGGCAGTCTCCTCATAAATCGGCGTGCGCAAGTTGAATTTCTGCTCAATGAAATATGGCTTTGTCGGAAAGAGCGGACGAATCGCTTCCGCCAATTCCCCATCGTTCATGTCCACGCGGCTCGTACCGTACGTGTTGACATAAAAACCAACCGGCTCGGCAACTCCAATGGCATAAGCTAGCTGAACCAGCGCCTCATCACAGGCTCCGGCAGCCACCAAATTTTTAGCGATGTAACGGGCGGCGTATGCGGCTGATCGGTCCACTTTGGACGGGTCTTTTCCGCTGAACGCACCACCACCATGCGCGCCACGGCCGCCGTACGTGTCCACGATGATTTTCCGACCGGTAAGGCCGGTATCTCCGTGCGGACCGCCGATCACGAAGATTCCTGTGGGGTTCACGTGCAATTCAATATCATCTCCAAACAACGCTTGTACATTCGATCCC
>CAJQKK010000245.1 GCA_905478895.1 uncultured Flavobacteriales bacterium
TGTAGACTTTCCCAACGTAGCGTGAACCGTGATCGTGAAAGAGGCACACGACCACATCGGTGGGCTTGAGCCGGTCTTTCAATTGACGCAGTCCTTGAAACGTACTGCCACAGCTGTACCCAAGAAAAAGCCCTTCTTTTCGTGCCATTTCACGCGCGGTCAATGCGCCATCTTTGTCCGTTACTTTTTCGAAATGATCGATGACATCAAAATTGACATTGGCAGGTAAAATGTCCTCCCCCACCCCTTCTGTGATGTAGGGATAAATTTCAGTCTCATCAAACACCCCGGTTTCGTGGTATTTTTTCAGAACACTGCCGTATGAGTCAATGCCCCAAATTTGAACGTCCGGGTTTTGTTCTTTCAAAAAACGACCGGTACCACTGATGGTTCCACCGGTTCCGACGCCCACTACAAAGTGCGTCACCTTGCCTTCCGTCTGTTCCCAGACTTCTGGACCCGTAGAAACATAATGCGCTTCTTGGTTGGACTTGTTGTCGTATTGGTTGCACCAAAAACTATTTGGATCGGCTTCATTGCAGCGCTTTGCAACGCTGTAATAACTATCCGGATGATCGGCTTCAACGTTGGTCGGGCATACGTGAACTTCTGCCCCCATTGCGCGCAAGATGTCAATCTTCTCTTTGGATTGCTTGTCGCTCATGGTGCAGATCAGCTTGTAACCTTTGACCGAACACGCCAAAGCAAGCCCCATTCCTGTATTCCCACTGGTGCACTCAATCACGGTGCCTCCTGGGTTCAATAGTCCATCTCGCTCTGCATCTTCAATCATTCGAAGGGCCATGCGATCTTTGACACTGTGACCAGGATTGAAGTATTCGACCTTGGCATATACTGGACAAGGAAAATCGTGGGTCATGTTCTGCATCTTGATCATGGGCGTATTGCCAATGGTCGTCAAGATGTTCTGATGAACGTTTTTAGCTCGTTGCATAGGGAGCAAAGGTAACGACCGAAACGCGGTTAGAAATGGCAAAAAAACCGAATCATTTCAAATTGGTGTGAACGCTCAATATCAACGATTGATGCGCAGGGCTTCCGCAGGCCGAATTCGCGTCGAAGCAAGGGCTGGAAAAAACATCATGGCAACGCAGAGACCGAAAACCATAACTTCCACCAGCACCAAAAAAGCCGCATCCAATTGAATCGGAACCTCACTCAGGTAATACGCTTCAGGGTCCAATCCAATCCAACCCGTCGTGGATTGGACATAAACCACCAGCAGCCCCAACGCGTTTCCAATCCAAAACCCCTTACCCAAAATCCGCGCTGCCTGCCAGATGAAGATGCGCAACACCTGCCCATCGGACATGCCCAAGGCTTTCAGCATGCCCACCATAGGCCTTCGCTCCAAAATCAGAATCAGTAGAGCGGAAGTCATGTTGATGATGGAAATCAAAACCATCAGCCCGATGATGATTTCAACGTTCAAATCCAGCATGCCCAGCCATGTGAACATTTCAGGGGCTTGTTGGGTCACCGTTTGGGTCACCCAACCGAGAGGGAGCGCTGCGTACACATTGGCTTCTGTCGTCCACAAATCTGCATCATTTTCAAGGTACACTTCATATCCGCTGGCCGCTTTTCCCCAAGCGGGTTCTGTGTGATCGGCACGCCATACACCGTCCAATTTGCGCAGCCATGCAGTGTCCGGCAGCGCATTGAATTCCAAATCTCTAGAATCTGCCACGACCATGATCTCATTGGCAATCACCTCATCCAAGAGGTGCTTTCCGGAACTGCTCCATCCAAGAGGCGATGCTTTTCCGCTGGGCTGAATGACGCTCCAAGTGACCTTTGGGCTGCGGCTTCCGCCGAATGCCCGTGCTTCAACCGCTCCATCGTCCACGAGCAGGTGCAATTCCATCCCCCATCCGGAAGTGGATTGGATGGCCTTCGCTGGGACGAACATGAATTCTTCATCGTATTCGATCAAACCTGTTCGGTAAATTCCACCCAACACCATCGTGCGCGGTCGTATGCCTCTCGGCCCACCAATGAGGTACAGGGTGAGCCGGTCATAAAGCTCCAATTCCAGCCGATTTGCAAGCTCCATTGATAAAATAGCCGTGTCTTGGCCACCAACCGAAGGAAGGGTGCCTTGCACCAAGAACTTTTCCAGCATCCCCCCAGAAGTTTCTCCGCTCATTCCCTTCAGGACGACCCCCTTCAACCCGGATTTGGATTCGACAATTCCCGGCGATGTGAAAAACGGATGAACACTTCGAACTTGTGGAAGCGACCGCAGGGTTTCCTCAACGGTTTCGGAGCGTTTGATTTTTTGATCTTTCCAATCGCCGTTGAGCACTTGGATGTCAGAACCAAAACCCACCACCAATTCTTTGACTTCACTCTGGAATCCATGGACAATGGATGTGGCAATCACAATCAAGGCGATGCCGATGGCCACCCCTGCTGTCGCTATCTGAACGACAGGTTTGGACCAGGTGGCTCGCCCATGACTTCCTGCGAGTCGCCGAGCGATCAGCCGCGATAAGGAAGTCCGATAACTCATAAATGATGTTGGCTTTTCACAGGTGCCAAATTACGTCGCTACTTTAGACGCATGAAGAATCCAATGAGAATATCATTCACCCTGTTTGCGGTTGTGATTTTTCAATTCACCCTATTTGGACAGGAATCCACCTCGCACCTCCCTGCCGGTTTGGCGATTGACATCGAGCACGGCACCCTGCACTGCCAAGAACGAAGCGTCCCTCCGCTTCGTGTTCGTCTTGGAAACGAAAACATACAGGCCATTTATGAATCGTGCAGCCGGGCCCCCATCGCAGTGGTAGCCAACGCCACGTCGGTCATTGGTGAAGGACATACAGGAAGCGCTACCCACCTCATTGATACGCTCTTGGCACTTGGCATAAACGTGAAGAAGGTATTTGCTCCTGAGCATGGTTTTCGGGGAGACCTGCACAACGGCGCCAACTTTGA